>JBIJDP010000335.1:0-4082 GCA_044344065.1 Opitutaceae bacterium | reverse complement strand
TATCGGCACCGATGCCGACGACTGGGGCAACCAGCAGTCGCTCATGGCCTCGCCGGCTACCTTCCGCGACCTGTTCCTGCCTTACCGCCGGCAGCACAACGCGGAGATCCACCGCCTCGCCCCCCTCTGCAAAACTTTCCTGCATTCGTGCGGCGCCCTTTACGGCATCCTCGACCTGATCATGCAAACCGAGACGAACATCCTCAACCCCGTCCAATGGCCCGCCGGCGGACACACCCCGCTGGAGTGGAAGGACAAGGTTCGCGGCCGCATGGCGTTCTGGGGTGGCGGCGTCGATTCCCAGCACACGCTACCGTTGGGCTCCATGGCCGAGATCGAGCAGGAAGTGGCCCGCAACGTGGCGATCCTGGCCCGGGATAGCGGCTACGTCTTCGCCAACATCCACAACCTCCTCGCCGACATTCCGCCGGATAAAATCATCGCCCTCTATTGCGCAGCCGCGAAGGCGTAGTTTTAACCACGGATCTCCCTCCTTCGCCAGGCCTACGGAGGGCAGGCACGGGTTTCACGGATTGGGTTGAATGACTACAGCGGACGCTGTGGAAACGGGGATAATCAGGGCTCGAACCGTCGATCTCCGAAGGTTTTCAACACAGAGGCACAGAGAGACAAGAAAGGCTGGGTTGGATCGATGTCGCGACATGCTTCGCCCCTTTGTGTCTCTGTGGTAAATCTCCGGGTTCGGCTATTAGCGTATGATTAGCGCAGATTAGCGGTTAAAACGGTTGGGGTCTGAGGGATCCATGGTTAATACCCCGTTGACCCTCGGGCCGGTCTGCGGCAGTTGACAGTAAGATGCCGCGCCGGCTTTCCCTCGCGGCGACAGTTCGCTTCACTTCCTTCGCCCCCATGAGTTTCACCCTCGGTATCGATTACGGCACCAATTCCGTGCGCGCCCTCGTGGTGCGCACCCGCGACGGCAAGGAGTACGGTTCCGCAGTCGTCAACTATCCCAGCGGCCACCAGGGCATTCTGTTGGATCCGCGCGACCACAATCTCGCCCGCCAGCATCCCGGCGACTACCTCTTCGGCTTGGAAAAGAGCGTGAAGGCCGCGCTTGCGCAGGCGCGGAAGCAAAAGGGCTTCGACGCCACGCAGGTCGTCGGCCTCGGTGTCGACACCACGGGCTCCAGCCCGATCCCGGTCGATGCCAACAATGTCCCGCTCGCGCTCTCGAAAAAGTGGGCGAAGAACCTCGCCGCCCAGTGCTGGCTTTGGAAGGACCACACCGGCCACCGCGAGGCCACCGAGATCACCGCACTCGCCGCGAAAATCCGCCCGCAATACATCGCCAAGTGCGGCAACACCTATTCCTCCGAGTGGTTCTGGTCGAAGATCCTCCACTGCCGCCGCACCGCCCCCGCGGTCTTCGACGCCGCCTATTCGTGGGTCGAACTCGCCGATTGGGTGCCGTCCGTGCTCGCCGGCGTCACCGATCCCCGCGCCATTCAGCGCGGCGTCTGCATGGCCGGACACAAGGCGCTCTACGCCGCCGACTGGGGCGGCCTGCCCGACAAGGAGTTCCTCAACCAGCTCGATCCCGCCCTCGCCGACCTGCGCGACCACCTCTACGTCGAGGCCCACGACGCCACCACCGCCGCCGGCAAACTCTGCCCGCAGTGGGCAGCAAAGCTCGGGCTCCCCGACGGCATCCCAGTCGCCATCGGCGAGATGGACGTGCACTACGGGGCTATCGGCTCCGGCGTCGCCGAGGGCACCATCGTCAAGGTCATCGGCACCTCTACCTGCGATTGCGGCGTAGTGTCCGTCGACAAGAACGTGCCCGACATCCCCGGCATCTGCGGCATCGTCAAGGGAGCGATCCTCCCCGGTTTCTACGGCCTCGAGGCCGGCCAGTCCGCCGTGGGCGACATTTTCAAGTGGTTCGTCGAGGTCGTGTGCCAGGGCAACGACAAGACCCACGCCGCCTTCACGGCCGCCGCCACCAAGCTCAAACCCGGCCAGAGCGGCCTGCTCGCACTCGACTGGAACAACGGCAACCGCACGATCCTCGTGGACCAGCGCCTCACCGGCCTGCTCCTCGGGCAGACCCTCCATTCCTCGCCGGCGGAAATCTACCGGGCGCTGATCGAGGCCACGGCCTTCGGCGCCCGCGCGATCATCGAACGCTTCAAGGAATACGGTGTGCCCATCGAGCGCATCGTCTGCGCCGGCGGCATCGCGGAGAAAAACCCACTGCTCATGCAGATCTACGCCGACGTCACAGGTTGCACCATGCGCGTCGCCGGTTCTTCGCAGGCCTGTGCCCTCGGCTCGGCCGTCAGCGCCGCCGTGCTCGCCGGCGCCCACCCGGAATTCCCCACTGCCCAGGCCAAGATGACTTCGCTCAAGAAGATCGCCTACCAGCCGCGGTCTTCCGCCCAGAAAACCTACAACGAGCTCTACGCCCTCTACCGCCAGCTCCACGACGCCTTCGGCGGCCGCAAAACGACGTCCGACCTCGGCCAGGTCATGAAGCGGCTGCTGGAGATCAAAGAATCGGCTGCATAATATTAAGCACAAAGACGCCAAGGCGCTAAGTTCGATCCGAAAGTTTCTAAAACCAAATCTTGTCTCCGGCCTTCGCGTCTTTGCGTCTTCGCGCTTAACCCAACTCTCCTCCCATGCATAATCTCGCCTCCCCCTCCATCTGGTTTGTCTGCGGTTCGCAGCACCTTTACGGACCCGGTCCGCTCAAGCAGGTCGCCGCCAACGCGCACACGGTCGCGGCGGCCCTCGCCGCCTCCAAACACCTCCCGCTCAAGACCCAGTTCAAGGCGCTGCTCACCACGCCCGACGAGATCACCAACGTGATGCTCGCCGCGAACAACGACGCCAACTGCGCCGGCCTGATCCTGTGGATGCACACGTTCTCGCCGTCGAAGATGTGGATCCGCGGTCTCTCCGTCCTGAAGAAGCCGTTCCTGCACCTGCACACGCAGTTCAACCGCGACCTGCCTTGGGGCACGATCGACATGGACTTCATGAACCTGAACCAGGCCGCCCACGGCGACCGCGAGGCCGGGTTCATCCACACGCGCATGCGCCTCGGCCGGAAGGTGGTCGTCGGCCACTGGTCCGATCCCGAGGTGCACGAACGCATCGGTGCTTGGATGCGCGCCGTCCGCGCGTGGCACGACTGGCAGGGCGCGCGGTTCATCCGCTTCGGCGACAACATGCGCCAGGTCGCCGTCACCGAGGGCGACAAGGTCTCCGCCGAGATGAAATTCGGCTTCGCGGTCAACACCCACGGCGTCGGCGACCTCGTGGCCCGCATGGCCGACGCGGCCATTGATCCGAAGGCGATCAACGACCTCTGCGCGGAGTACGAAAAAACCTACCAGGTGGCCCCCGCCCTCCGCCGCGGCGGCGCCCGCCACGAGGCGCTCCGTTACAGCGCGCGCATCGAGATCGGCCTGCGCAGCTTCCTCACCGAGCAGGGAGCCAAGGGATTCACCGACACCTTCGAGGATCTTCACGGCCTGCGCCAGCTCCCCGGCATGGCCACGCAGCGCCTCATGGCCGACGGCTTCGGCTTCGGCGGCGAAGGCGACTGGAAGACTTCCGCGCTCGTCCGCGCCATGAAGGTCATGGGCGCCGGCCTCCCCGGCGGCACGTCGTTCATGGAGGACTACACCTACCATCTCTCGCCCAAGGGCCACCAGGTCCTCGGCGCGCACATGCTGGAGATCTGTCCGTCCATCGCCGCCGCCAAGCCGTCCGTCGAGATCCACCCGCTCGGCATTGGCGGCAAGGAGGACCCGGTGCGCCTCGTGTTCAACGCCACCACCGGCCCGGCGCTCAACGCCTCGCTCGTGGACCTCGGCAACCGCTTCCGTCTCATCGTCAACGAGGTCACCGCCGTAAAGCCGCCCGCGCTGCCCAAGCTCCCCGTCGCCCGCGCCGTCTGGGAGTGCCGGCCCGACTTCAAGACTGCCTGTGCCGCGTGGATTTACGCCGGCGGCGCCCACCACACCGGCTACAGTTACAGTGTTACCACCGAGATGCTCGAGGACTTCGCCACCATCGCCGGGATCGAGACCGTCGTCATCAACGCCGGC
>JBIJDP010000334.1:0-4088 GCA_044344065.1 Opitutaceae bacterium | reverse complement strand
ACGTGCCGGCACGTTACTTCGAGCCGATCACCGGGTTGATGAACGAGCCCAATCCCTACAACCGGGGGACGCCGCTCGAGCACGTGCCCTGGCGGAACACGTTCCACGACGGTTTGTTCAACGAGCAGCTCTACACGCCGGAAATCGGCCAGCTCTACTCGATCACGCTCTGCCAGGTCACCATGCGCCTGTTCTGCAACGAGCGGCTCCTGCGGGAGATTGTCGGGGATGATCCCGCGTTCCAAATGCCGAAGACGCTGGATGAGTTCCGGCGGCTGGCGGCGAAGACGCAGGAATTTTCCCGGCGCACGGGCCGCACGGTCTACACGCTGGCCGGGGCCAAGCTCAATGCGGAGTGGCTGCTGGAGTTCATGCTTTCGGCCACCCTGATGAACGTGAGCATCGAACTGGATCGGGACAGTCAGCTCGCGCTCTACCTGCGGGATTACCAGATCGCCTACCTGCGCGGACGCTGGAACTACCGCCGGCCGGACGTGCAGGCGGCCCTGGGCGTCATCCGCGAACTCACGGCGATGATGCGGCCGGGTTTCATCCAGCTTGAACGCGATGATGCCGTGCGGGAGTTCATGAACGGCCACGCGCTGTTTGTGGCCACCGGCACCTGGGACGCGAGCAGCCTGATCCGCCTGGCGGATTTCCCCGTGGGCATCCATCGCTTTCCCCAGCCCGACGCGGCCGATCCTGTCGTGGGCTCGTTCCAGGTGGGGCGCGCCGCCGACGGCTCCAAGCTGACGGGCATGGCGTTTTACCTCAACAAGCAGAGTCCGCACAAGGCCGCGGCCATCGATTTCATGCGTTACATGACCAGTATGGAGGCGGGTCAGCTCTTCATGGAGCACAGCGGGTGGATCTCGTCGATTCGCGAGACCAAGGTGCCGCTGCCCCTGGCGCCGGCCAAGGGCGTGCTCGACGGCTTCAGTTATGGCGGCGGTTACATGAAGACCGGAGCCGAGTCGGCGCGGGTGTTCACGCAGAACCTCTACCGATTGGTCGGGCCCCAGGGCGGGGTGGAGCAGTTTGTCGAAACGGTCGAGCGCGAGATGTCCGGCGCGCAGCGGGCCGACCTCCAACTCGAGGTGCGCAACCTGGTCGAGGCCCTGCGGCCGCAGGACACGGGACTGGTCGCATGGCGGATGCTCGGCACCGCGGAGCAGGAGCGGGCTGAGCTACTGGTCACCAGCCAGACGCTGGCGGAGAGTCAACTTTATGAGGGCCTGGTGGTCCTGGGAGAAACGGCGCCCAAACCCTGAGCCGGGAACGCGCAGGCCGGGCTTGTCCGGCGGACGTAAACTACCACCATGGCAGTCGTGCGTTACCCAGCCCCGCGGCTTCCCAGCAAGTGCCTGGGCCCGATAGCTCTGCTTGCCTTGCAGTTGGTTCTCCTGCCCGCCCGGGCGGCGACCCCGGCTGATGCCTGGCGGGCCCTGGCCGACAGCCGGCCGCAGGAGGCGCTGCGCATTACGGCCGGTCTGCCGGACAGCCGGGAAGTCCGGCTGGCCCGGGCCCTGGCCCTGACCCATCTGCAGCCGGTGACTGATGATGCGCTGGTCCAGGCCGGGGCGGTATTTGCCGAACTGGCGTCGGGCCAGGATGAGCTCGCCCTCGAGGCGCATTACCTGCGCGCCCGCTTGTATCAATTCCACTTTTCCCGGCCCGATCCGGGGCGGGCGGCGGAGCTTTACGGCGAGTTGGCCGCGCGGCAACCGACCAGCCGCTGGGCCCAGCTGGCCCTGGTGAAACTGGCGCTGCTGCACCTCTACGTGCTGGAGAAACCGGCTGAACCTGAGGCGCGGCTGGTCCGCGCCGAGGAATTGCTGGGCCGGCTGTCGGAGCCGGCGCTGCAGCGCGACCTGCATTTGCAGATCGGGCTGGCGGGTTTGCACCACGGATTGAAGCCGGAACGCGTGTTGCCGCATCTCGTGGCGGCGGACCGCATCGGCGACGTGCCGGGTATCGCGCAGGAGGATCTCGTCATGCAGATCGCCGAGCTCTCGTTGCGGGCCGGCCGGCTGGCGCAATCACGGGAGTATTTTGAACGCTACCTGCGCGACTATGCCGTGAATCCGCGCTGCTTCACCGTGCGGCACCGCTTGGTCGAACTCGAAAAACTCGCCGCCCGGGAGGGTTCCCGATGAGCGACCGCACGCGCAATCGCATCGGCTTCCTCCTGTTCGCCGCCGGCTACCTGTGCGCCGTCTACTGGGTGTTCACGCGTTCGGCCCCGCTGGATTCCGGCCGGCCGGTGATCCTGCGGTTCGCGCACTGGCAGATCGAGGCTGGTCCGCCCGACGGCATCGCGGCGGTGATCAAGCGTTACGAGGAGCTGAATCCACGGGTCAGGGTTGAGCAGCAGCTCGTGCCCGGCGCGGTTTACAAGCAGTGGCTCCGCTCGAACCTCGCCGGCGGTACCGGGGCAGACCTGATCGAGTGGGGTCCCTGGCTGGAAGGCGTGCGCGACGTGCCGGCACGCCACTTCGTGCCGGTGACGGAGGAACTCAAGCGGCCGAATCCCTACAACCGGGGCACGCCGCTGGAGCGCGAACGCTGGGAACAGACCTTCATCGACGGCCTGTCGGGCCAGCGGATTGATTCGCCCGATCCCGGCCAGGTCTATGGCATCACCCTCACGGAGGTTTCACTGCGGTTTTTCTGCAATCGCGAGCTTTTGCGCGACATCACCGGCACGGACGCGGTGCCGCAGACCTTCGCGGAACTCCGGCGGATCTTCGATCTCCTGCCGGAATATTCCCGGCGGGTCGGCCGGCCCGTCATGGGCCTGGCCGGGGCACGCGACAACACCCACTGGCTGCTCGATTTCCTGCTCGCGGGCACGACGATGGGATTGAACTTCCAGATGGACGACTACGGCTACCTGGCGCTCTACAACCGCCAGTTGCTGGCCGGGTATTTGCACGGGCGGTGGAATTTCCGCCAACCGGAGGTGCGGGCGGGATTCGAGCTGCTGCGGGAGGTGGCGCAGCACATGAAGCCGGGTTTCATGCAGGTCACGCGGGACGAGGCGACGCGTGAATTCCTCGGCGGCGATGCGCTGTTCATCTTTGCCGGCACGTGGGATGCGACCAGCCTCCGCCGGCTGGCGCCATTTACGGTGGGAGCGCTGCGTTTTCCCCAGCCGACCCTCGATGATCCGGTGGTGGGCCGCTACCTGATCGGCCGGTCCAACGACGGGGGTGGCATCACGGCCATGGCGATGCACCTCAGCAAGCACAGCCGGCATCCGGCCGAGGCGTTGGATTTCCTGCATTTTCTCACGAGCGTCGAGGGCATGCAGCTTTTCACGAACGCGAGCGGCTGGCTGCCCTCGGTGCGCGAAGTGAAGATCCCCGCAGAGATCGAATCATTCAAGGGCCGGCAGGACGGCTTTGCCTCGGCCAATCCCTACACGCTCATCGGTTCGAACGTGAGCATGCTGTTCGCCCGCAATATCCACCTGCTGCTGGGTGAGCGCGGGTCGGTGGAACAGTTTACGGAGGAATTGGACCGTATCATGCCCGAGGCGGTGCGGAGTGACTTGCAGACGGAGCTCCGCAGTTCGCTCACCACTCTGAAGGACCAGGAGATGCGCATGGTGGCGCATGCGAATCTGGCTGCGGACGAACGGTCCCGCCGCGAATGGCTGGTGCTGGAGGCCGGCCAGACGCTGTCCGAAGGATTTGCCCTCGAGATGGCGAGGAACCTGGCCACGACAGCGCCGCAGCCGTGAGAGACTTCAACCGTACAGCAGCTCCCGCACGAGCGCGAGGTGCTCCGCATCGGTGATGTAGCGACGGGTTGCGGGCGGGGGCTCGGCCGCAGGCTGGCGTGTGCCATCGAGGGGATCGAGCCAGTGCACCGGGCATCCGGTAACGGCGGCGAGTCGGGGCAGGTCGTAGTGGCGCAGCACACCGGGCAGGACGAGGTCGTGCGGCCAGGCAAACTCTTCGGTCGCGAGCAGGCTGGCGTAGCTCGCGGGTGTGTCGCGCAGCACCACGGCGGCAAATGCGCCCGGCAGCAGCGCCGCCAGGTGCAGCGCCACCGGCCCGGCCGCGCCCGTGGCACTGAGCACG
>JBIJDP010000333.1:0-4107 GCA_044344065.1 Opitutaceae bacterium | reverse complement strand
GTTCCAACCGGATCGGTTCAGGCAAAGAACCGAAGCACGAACGAGGGAAACACACCCAGGATCAGCAGGAGGGCGGCGGCGACCAGAAGCGTCAGGCCCGTCACGACGGGGACACGGATGCGTTGCGGTTCGGCGGTCGGTGTCACGACCAGGGCCTGCTTCAGCACAATCAGGTAATAGTAAAACGCGACGGCGCTCAAGGCGATGGCGAGCAGGGCGAGCCACCCGGCGGGGGCCGCCAGGCCGCCGCTGCGGAAGGCGCCGGCGAAAACGGCGAATTTACCGAAGAAACCCGCCAGCGGCGGAATGCCCGCGAGCGAAAGGATGAAGACCGCGAGGCAGCCGGCGAGCAGCGGGGAGCGCCGGCCGAGTCCGACAAGGTCGGTGAGCTTCTGGCACCCGCCATTGGCCTCGATGACGGCGATCACGCCGAACGCGCCGGCCGCGGCCACGCCGTAGGTGGCGGCATAATAGAGCAGCGGACCCGGTCCGGTGACCTCGGCGGCGATCACGCCGAGCAGCATGGCGCCGGTGTGGGCGATGGCGGAGTAGGCGAGGAGCCGGCGGACGTTGGACTGGGCGAGGGCCGCGACATTGCCGAGCAGCATAGAGGCGCCGGCGATGAGGGCGACCGGGGCCAGCCAGCCGATGCCCGCGCCAGTTGCGCCGCCGGCGACCACGCCAAGGCCCGGCCATAGGAGGCGAAGAAAGAGGGTGAAGCCGGCGAGCTTGGAGGCGGAGGCGATCAGCGCGGCGGACGGCGTGGGGGCGCCCTCGTAGGCGTCGGGTGCCCAGAGATGGAACGGCGCGGCGGCGGCCTTGAAACCGAAGGCCACCAGCACCATGACCAGCGCGATGGCCAGCAGAGGCGACATGCCGACGTGGGCGAGCATGATGGCGATGGCGCCGAATTCGAGTTCGCCGGTGAGGCCGAAGATCAGGCTGAAGCCGAAGAGCAGGAAGGCCGACGCCATACCGCCGTAGAGGAAGTACTTCAACGCAGCCTCGGCCGACTCGGGGCGCGACTTGTCGTAACCGGCGAGGATGTAGAGGGACAGGCTGGCGAGTTCCAGCGCGGCAAACGCAACGAGCAGATGGTTGGCCGCGGCCATGAGCATAAACCCGGTGGTCGCAAAGAGCATGATCACCACATGCTCGGCCGGATGCCGCGGGACCCGTGCGCCGGCCGCGATGCCGCAGGTGATCAGGGCCAGGCCGAGCACGCCGCAACGGGCGGCTACGGCGAGGGTGTCGAGCATCAGGCTGGCGCCGTAGACCGGGCCCATGGTGCCCACGAGCACGGTGTCCACCAACGCGGCGACGAGGGCGATGGCCCCGATGGCCAGTGAAGCCTTGAGCCGCTCGGCGGCCGGGCGGTGCCGGCCGGCGAAGAGGTCGTAACCCAGCACCGCCAGGGCGCCGAGCACGAGGGCGATCTCGGGCAACAGGGCGCGGGTGAGCAGGAGGTAGTCGAAAGTCATGGCGTGCCTCCCGTCCAGATCGCCTGCAGCAACGGGGAGTTCAGCCCGGGGATGATCCAGTCCAGCAGCAGCCCGGGATTGAGCCCGATGAGGACGGTGGCGCCCAAGAGCAGGGCGGCGCCGGTCTGCTCCGGCCAGGTGAGCGGCGACAGCGGATGGGTATCAACCGCGTCGGCGGTGGCATCGGTACGACTGAAGAAGACCACCTGGATGACCCGCAGGGTGAACGCCGCGGCGATGAGCACGCCCAGGGCGGCGGCGAGGGTCCAGAGTTTCGAGACCGGCCAGGTGCCGATGAGGATGGAGAGTTCGGCGGGGAAGCCGCTGAAGCCCGGCATGCCCATCGAGGCCAGGCCAGCGATGACGAAGACCACGGCGGTGAACGGCATCAGGCGGTGCAAGGGCAGGCGGCGCAGTTCCGCGAGCTGACGGGTGTGCGTGCGCTCATAGACCATGCGGCCGACGACGGCGAAGAGCAGGCCGGCGATGACCCCGTGCGAGAACATCTGCAGGACGGCCCCGGCCACGGCCAGCGGCGTGGCGGCGGCGAGCCCGAGCAGGACAAAGCCCATGTGGCTCACGCTCGAGTAGCCGATGACGAACTTGAAGTCGTCCTGCACCAGGGCCACGAGACCGGCATAGATGATGCCGATGACGGCCAGCCACGCGATGGCCGGCTGGAACCAGAAGACCGCGTCGGGAACGAGTCCCATGGCGACGCGCAGGCAGCCGTAGGCGCCCAGCTTCATCACCACGCCGGCGAGCAGCATCGAGGCGGCGGTGGGCGCGGCCACGTGTCCGGTCGGCGCCCACGTGTGAAAGGGGAACATGCCCGCGAGCACGGCAAAACCGGTAAAAAGCAGGGCGAAGACCATGAGCTGCGCATTCGGGTCGAGAGTCGCGGCGCCTGCGGCCAGTTCGGTGAGGCCGAAGCCGGATGCGTTACCCGCACCGTAGATCCAAAGCAGGCCGGCGAGCACCAGGGCGCTGCCGGCGAAGGAGTAGAGGGCGAGTTTCATCGCGCCGTACTCGCGGTTGGTGGAGCCCCATTTCGCGATGAGGAAATACTTCGGCACGATGGCGATTTCGTAGAAGACGAAGAAGAGAAAGGCGTCCGCGCTGAGGAACACGCCGTAAACTCCGCCGATGAGCGTGAGGTAGAGCGCGAAGAACTCACCGGTGCGCTCCCCGATGTTCCAGGAAAATAATCTGCCGGCCACGGCGGCGAGGCCGGTCAGCACGACGAGGGTGAGACTGATGCCGTCGGCGGCGAGGTGGAAGCGGATGCCGAGGGATTCGATCCAGGTCGCGTTCGTCAGGGTCAGCAATCCGTCAGTCGGTGAAAAATTGCAGCCCGCCCAGAGCGTCACACCCCAGCCGGCCAGCGCGGTCCCCAGGGCGACCACCCGCGCGGCGGTGGCCGAACGCGTGCCGGCAGCGAGCGCAAGGATCGCACCGGCGAAGGAGAGGTAGATCGTCCAGGGCAGCAGGTTCATGCTAAATCATATTAACCACGGATTTCACGGATGACACGGATGGGGATAAGGGTTGGACGGCCACAAGAGGCGCAGAAGGCACAAAAGGATCCGAACCGGTTTTACAGGAGGAAGCAGAGGTAGCGGAGATCCGAACTCCCCATTCATTGCTCTCTCTGCAGGCTCCGGTAAAAAGTTCAGTCCCTTTCTGTGCGTCTTGTGCCTTATGCGGCCATCTTCATGGCAACACTGCCTTCCATCCGTGAAATCCGTGGTTAAGTATTCCATGGTCTGGTTCATGGTAAGGCCGGGAGCAGTGCGTTGACCCAGGGATTGACGAACCCCATGAGCAGTTGCGGCCAGACGCCGAGGACGAACATCAACACGATGCCCGGGACGAGGGTGACGATCTCCAAGGCAGTGAGATCACGGAAGCCGACGCCCCCTCCGGCGGCCGGGCCGTGGAAGACCCGCTGCCAGAAGGTCAGCAGGAAATAGGCGGTGGCGAAGAGCCCGAGGCAGCCGAGCGCGGCAGCCCACGGCGCCAGGCCGAAGACGCCGCGGAAGATGAGGAATTCGCCGATAAAGCCGTTGAGTCCGGGCAAGCCCAGCGAGGAGAACATCGCGATGCCGCACAGGCCGGCAAAGATCGGCGCCGCGGTGCGCACGCCGCCGAAATCATTGAGGCCGCGCCGGCCACCGGCGCGGGATTCGAGCACGCCGATGCAGAAGAACAGGGCGGAGGCGGACAGGCCGTGGTTGAACACCTGCAGCAGGGTGCCGCCGAGTGCGGCGCTGGCGGCGGCGGGATTGGCCATCGGGGCGCCCGCCACGGCGAAGAGGGCGAGCAGGCAGTAGCTCACATGGTTCACCGACGAGTAGGCGACCATGCGCTTGAGGTCGGTCTGCGCCATGGCGGCAAACGCGCCGAGGACAACCCCGCCGAGGGCGAGCCAGAGCAGGACGGGGGCGGCGGCCTGCAGTTGGGCGGGGAAGATGGGCCAGAGGATGCGCAGGAAACCGTACACACCCATCTTTGACATGACGCCGGTGAGGAACATGGAGGCGCCGGTCGGGGCCTCGGCGTACGCTGCGGGCAACCAGGTGTGGAAGGGGAAGAGCGGCACCTTGACGGCCAGACCGAGCAGGAC
>JBIJDP010000331.1:0-4113 GCA_044344065.1 Opitutaceae bacterium | reverse complement strand
CAGTTTCGCCTTTGGCATCTGGACCAACCAGCCGATCACCGACAACACCGACAACGAAATCGATTTCTACGCCAGCTTCGGCAAGCAGTTGAATGATGCGTGGAAGGTTGATACCGGCGTCTGCATCTACTACTATCCCGAGCTGGATACGGGTGGCGGCGCCGATTCCACGACGTGGGAGCCCTACGTCGGCGTGGTCGGATCGGTCAGCGGTTTCTCCCCCGGCGTGTATTTCTATTATGATGCGACCCTCAAGGTCTACACGTACCAGGGCCAGGTCGGCTACAGCATCGCGCTGGAGCCCGCCGGCGCGTCCCTGGACTTCAGCGCGGCCCTGGGCCGGGTTGATCCCAAGTCGGGCAGCGGCTACACCTACTACAGCCTCGGAGCGAGCGTGCCGTTCAAGATCTCCGAGAAGGGCACGTTCACCATCGGTGTGAACTACACCCACAATGACATCGACGGTGGCGACGCCTACGGCAAGAACGGCAACTTCTACGGTACGGCCGGAATAACCATCGGCTTCTGATCACGAGGGGTTTACCTGCTTAAAGCCCGCTCCGGATTCCGGGGCGGGTTTTTTGCCATCAAAACGGTTGACACCCCTTTGTTAAACCCTAGCTATTGGCCTCTTTTCCCATGAAAACGTTCCTCGCCAAGAAGGAGACGGTGCAACCCAAGTGGCATCTGATTGATGCCGAGGGGGTCGTGCTAGGTCGTCTCGCCGTGAAAGCTGCCAATATTATCCGCGGCCGGCATAAAGCTTCCTACACTCCGCACGTCGATACCGGCGATTACGTGGTGATCATCAATGCCGAGAAGGTCGCCCTGACCGGCAAGAAGGAGACCGCGAACAAGTACATGTTCTTCTCCGGCTTCGTTGGCGGCGAAAGCTACCGCAAGCTGTCCGAGCAGCGTGAGCGCCACCCCGAATTCATCATCGAGCACGCCGTCAAAGGCATGCTGCCGAAGAACCGCATCGCCGCCAAAATGCTGACCAAGCTCCGCGTTTTTGCCGGTCCGCAGCATTCCCACGAAGCCCAGAACCCCGTCAAAGTGACCGTCTGAACAGACCATGAGCACCGCCACCAACGTTTTTCTCGGCACCGGCCGCCGCAAGACCTCCACCGCCCGCGTCCGCCTCACGGAGGGCAGCGGCAAGCTGACCGTCAATGGTCGCACCCTGGACGCCTACTTCTCGCACGAGAATTTTGCCAAGCAGGCCTACGCTCCGCTGCAGACGGTTGAGCTCAAGGACAAGATGGACGTCACCGTCAATGTATCCGGCGGCGGCGTCACCGGCCAGGCCGGAGCGGTCGCCCACGGCATCGCCCGCGCCCTGCAGAAGCTCAATCCCGAGCTGCGCGCCGTCCTGAAGAAGGCCGGTCACCTGACCCGCGATCCCCGCGAAAAAGAACGCAAAAAGCCCGGCCAGCCCGGCGCCCGCAAGCGCTTCCAGTTCTCCAAGCGCTAAGGCGGATCGCCTCGAAGCTTTACCCAAGCGGGCCGGATCTCCGGCCCGCTTTTTTTGCGCCCGTATTTTCCTCGTGACTCTCCCTCCCTGAACCCTGATTTCTTCCCATCATGAAAGTCGGCATTGTCGGTGCCGCCGGTTACTCCGGCGAAGTCCTGGTTAAACTCCTCCTCGCGCATCCGCGGGTGACCCTGGCAGCCGTGACCTCCCGCACGCATGCCGGCAAACCGCTGGCGGCGGTGATTCCGGCGTTGCGCGGAGCCGACAAGGGCCTGCGGTTCGTGGACTCCGATCCCGTCGCCCTGGCCGCCGGCGACATCGACCTGTTTTTTCTCGCCCTGCCCCACGGGGCGGCGGCGGTCTATGCCAAGGCCCTCGTGGCGGCCGGCAAGCGGGTCATTGATCTCAGTGCCGACTTCCGTATCGCGGATCTGGCCACGTACCAAAAGTACTACGGCGAGCATCACGCGCCCGAGCTGCTCAAGGATGCACGCTTCGTGCTGCCCGAATTGACCGGACCCGCGTGGAAGACCGAGGCGAAGCTGGTGGCGGCGCCGGGTTGCTATCCGACGAGCGTTCTCCTGCCGCTGATTCCCCTGCTCAAGGCCGGGGTCATCACCCGCGAGCATATTGTGGTCAACGCCTGCAGCGGCGTGAGCGGCGCCGGCAAGAAGGCCGAGGAAATGTACCTCTACGTTGAACGCGCGGAGAGCATGAAGGCCTACGGCCTGGCCAAGCACCGCCACCTGGCGGAGATCGAGGAGCAGCTCACATTGCAGTCGGGCGCGAAGATCATCATCCAGTTCAACCCGCATCTCGCCCCCATGCGCCGGGGCATTGCGACCACGATCACCGTGCCGGCGGCGCCCGGGGCAACGATCGATTCTCTCTACGCCGCGTGGCGGACGGCCTATGCCGGCCGGCCGTTTGTGCAGCTCCTCGCCAGCGGGGAGACGCCGGACACCGCCCATGTCGTCGGCACCAACCGGCTCGACATGTCGGCGATCCTCGATGCCCGCACCGGCAATTTCGTGATCACGTCGGCCGAGGACAACCTGGTGAAGGGCGCCAGCGGCCAGGCGGTGCAGATCATGAATCTGTGGTGTGGTTTCGACGAAACCGCCGGGCTTCTTTGAGCGGGGCGGATCGCGTCACGGTTTTGTCACCGTCGGCCGTCCGCTGGCGGACGCTCGATCCGCGCCCGCGAGCGGGCTGCCTACCGTGGCGTTTATGACCGCCGGCACATTCTTGAAAACACTTGTCAGTCCACGGGCGGCGCACAAGTTCTCGTATTCACTACCGCGCCATCGCACCACCGGACCTGTTGTCCGCTCTGCCGCGCATTTTCACCACTGCATGCAATCATGATCGAATTCAACAAACGCATCCTCTTCGTTGGCTATGGCGCCGTGGCCGAGTGCACGCTGCCCATTCTCTTCAAGCACATCAAGGTGCCCGCCAAGAACGTCACGGTGATGGATTTCGAGGATCGCACCGCCAAGCTGAAGAAGTGGACCTCGAAGGGTGTGAATTTCGTGCGCGACCGCGTGACCGTCGAGAACATGGCCGCCCTGCTGGGCAAGCACGCCGGCCCCGGCGACCTGATCATCGATCTCGCCTGGAACATTGACGCCTGCGAATTGCTGCAGTGGTGCCGTGACCACGGGGTGCGTTACATCAACACGTCCACCGAGCTGTGGGATCCCTACGCCAGCGGCCTGAATGCGCACCCGACCACGCGGACACTCTATCACCGGCACATGAACCTGCGCCGCATGATGGCGAAGTGGGACGGCAAGGGGGCCAGCGCCGTCATCGAGCATGGCGCGAATCCCGGTCTCATCTCCCATTTCGTGAAGCAGGGCCTCATTGACATCGGCCAGAGCCTCATTGCAGACAAGAAACTCAAGGCCCGGGCCGCCGAGCGCGTCGCCGAGTACATCCGCACACAGCAGTTCAATCTCCTGGCCCAGGCCATCGGCGTGAAGGTCATCCATTGCTCCGAGCGCGACACGCAGGTCACCAACCAGCCCAAGCAGGTCGACGAGTTCGTGAATACCTGGAGCATCGAGGGCTTCCGCGAGGAAGGCACCACCACCGCCGAGATGGGGTGGGGCACGCACGAGAAGACGCTCCCCGCGCACGCCTTCCAGCACAAGGACGGCCCGCGCAACCAGATCTGCCTCGCCCGCATGGGCATGAACGTCTGGGTCCGCTCGTGGGTGCCGGATTACAACATCCTCGGCATGGTCGTGCGGCACGGCGAGGCGTTCACCATCTCCGACAAGCTCACCGTCTGGGACGGCAGGAAGGCCGTGTACCGGCCGACGATGCATTACGCCTATTGTCCCTGCGACGAGGCCATTGCCTCGCTCAACGAAATGCGCGGTTACAACTACAAGCTGAACCACAACCAGCGCATCATGAACGATGAGATCACCGGCGGTTCCGACATCCTCGGCGCCCTCATCATGGGTCATGATTACAATTCCTGGTGGGTGGGCTCCGATCTTTCGATCGAGGAGTCCCGCCGCCTCGTGCCGCACCAGAACGCCACCACCATGCAGGTCGCCATCTCGGTGGTCGGCGCCTCGATGTGGATGATGGAAAACCCCAACGAGGGAGTCTGCGTGCCCGAC
>JBIJDP010000330.1:0-4114 GCA_044344065.1 Opitutaceae bacterium | reverse complement strand
CAATCAGCTCGGTCAGCAGGCGAGTCTGCGGATCCAGCGGCCGCAGGATGAATGCATCAGTGCGCCAGAACGACGGGCGGCAGTCGCGCCACCAGCCGGCGTGGGGGCCGTTCAGCGGATCGTCCGTGAAGCGCTCGATCGTATCACGATCACGAGTGCCAGCTACCTCGAAACCAGTCAGCTCGGCCAGCCCTAGCTCCTGTAAATGCCGCAATGCCGGACCGTCGACGAGTACCGCCTCGGCGAACAGTTCCTCAAGCTCGCTCCGGCTGAAGGCATGTACTGCGTCGCCGGCGAGCAGGTGGACTTTGGCACCGGCGCGCGAATAGGCCGGTGGCAGACCGACCTCGGCCAATTCAGTCAGGCACGGCAACGGATCGGCGCCGCAACGGCCGATCTGGGCGGCCCAGATCTTGTCGGGCGTCATAGCCGGCCACAGTCCTTCGCACGGACTCCGGCCTAGCTCGGAGACAAGGCGGTCGAAAAACGGTTTGGTGTCGCGTATGCGGTCAAAGTACGGCAGGTATTCATCGCACGGGTCTGGCGAGATGCCCATGAGGTTGAGGGCGACGCCGGTGCAGCCGGCGGCCAGTGCGGCCGCAGTTTCCGCGACAAAGATGGTCTCGCTTTTCTTCAGTTTTTTGACCATGATATAAAGGATCTGGATTTGAACGGTTCGAAGTTCAATGTCATGGATTGCCCTTTCTTTAATTCAAATATCTCTCCTTCCGGTTCCTCAATCAGATTGCATTCTTGGAGCATGACGTCCAATGCTGCATCCTGACGCAGCGTCGCCTGCCCCGACTGAGTCGACAGGTTAAGGAACCGCAGGACTACCGCATTGTCCGGTATGCCTTTCGGCGAGGGGAGGAAAACAGGCTTTACGGCTTCCAAAGTTATACTGTCGCTGATAAGTTTTGGCCAGGCCGCATCAGGAAGTGAGCCCGGGCAATCCGCGAGGGAAAACGGCCTCGCGTTCAGTGCCGCCGCACGACGTGTCAGATTTGCCATATCCCCGGCCCCGGAATGTGGGGTCAGTGAAAAGGTGAAGTGATGCCAGCCGGAATCACGCAGATTTCCCGTCGGCATCGGATAGTTCTGGCCGTAGCGTTCCAGACAGTGACCGAAAGCCGGCGAGCGGAGGAGCGACATCTGAATCTGCCCGTTCTCAATCCGCGCCGAAGGTGTCCCGTAATTGACAAGGGCCCAGCCTGGAGACATGGCGTCCCTGCCCTGTGTCGCGACAAAATATAACGCAGGCCAGTCGCCGTTTGGCGACCAGAGGCCGGTGCCCGTCTGTTCGTAACGCTTGCGTTCAAGCCAGCCGCCTGGAATGGAATACCAGCCAGTATCCGTAGGTGACTGTGTCGGAAAGACCACTCTGATCCTGCGGTTTGCCGATTTCCAGAAGAGCTCGTAGCAGAAGTCAACACGCTCGGCCCCGTCCAGGAGGCGCAGCGTGATTTGCCATTCCAGTCCGAACACCATGGCGTCCTTCTCGCGGCCGAAACCCAGATTCGGCTCGTAGATGCCGTAATACCAGGCCTCCGAATATCCTTCAAAGCGGGCCGCACCGAGAAATTTCGTATAAGATGCGAGAGTGTCCCTGAATGCCGGGATCTTCCTTGTGCCCCATGGATCGCCCTCGTCCTCGTCAAGACGCAGA
The DNA here is from genome assembly GCA_044344065.1 of Opitutaceae bacterium. Taxonomy (GTDB): domain Bacteria; phylum Verrucomicrobiota; class Verrucomicrobiia; order Opitutales; family Opitutaceae; genus UBA2377. Next base: position 2,448 of record JBIJDP010000330.1, on the reverse strand, counting down.
GCGCCGATCGGGAAAGCCTCTTCACCGCGCATGACAGCTCCGGTTTCCAAGTCGCAGACCTGATCTACGCCCTTATCTCCGAGCGTTATCCGGATACGGCCGTTACTGAGCTCCCGTGTTTCCATCTCGTGTGGCAAGCCCGCATTGCGCAGGGTCATTGAAGTCCATGACAGCGGCTCGAGTCCCGGCACCTCGATAAAGACCGAGCCGTTTTCCGGCCGGGTCCGGGCTGTGCTTCCGACAGCATGGATGATCGGGAACTTCATTACCGGCGCCTCCGGACTGAAGGAATGCCATGGCATCGTCAACGGAAAACGTCTGCCGTCTGCGGTCTCGGCAATCATGGGAGAAGCCGCACGCCAATCGGCAAGCGGCAGTTCGACGCGCAGGGCGAAATTCGCTTCAGCCCTAGGGTTGAACACGCGGATTGTCTCATCCGGCCCTGGCAGCGCCGACATCTGGGACAGGCTCCATCCGCTGACCATTGCGGCACCAAGACTGTTCACGGCCGATTCGAAATTTTTTCTCCGGTCGCGAAGTTCGCAACCCGCAACTTCCTGATGAGTGCCGGTTACGGCATCGTGAAAATGATAGAGGCACAGCTCGGAAAACATCTCGTGCCACTGCCCGATGTTGCTCCTGCGGAGTCCGGCACTGAAATTCGCGGCCGCTACTGCGGCTTCGGCGCCATAGAATAGCGCCTCACTGCGGCGGGCCCCAATTTTACTTTTTATCAAAGTGACCATGCATCCCGTCTGTGCGGGATTGTTTTCCACTGCTGATGACAGGCGTTCCGGAGGTGGAGCGTCGACCAAGGCCAAGTCCGCCTCAAGCAGAGGAGCAAGATGACGCTGAGTCCCCCAGATGTATTGGAACTCCGGATGCTCCTCGCCCCATTTGGAAATCAAATCCTGAATATATTCCGGCGGCAGCATCTCCTCCGATGTAACGGCAAACAGGGAGATTCCGTCCTGAAAATTCTCCTCTTTCAGCGCTTCATAGGGTGGATAGAAATTCTGCTGCATGTCAAAGCCGGTGTTGCCGCACGCATCGCAACCGGTCTCGATACCATGCCCATTGCATACTCGACAAGGTTCATGGTAGCAGTGATCGTAGAAATGCCACTGCCCCGGCCATGGTTTCCGCACAAAGACGCTGCTGCCGTCCAAACCGCGCCAGTAATCGTTGTCCGGTTTTGCATATGAGAGATTTTCCACGCCGCGAAATCCGCAAGCGCGGATAACCTGCGGGAACTGCGCCGATGAACCGAAACCGTCGCAGTGCGATGCCAGGAACGGGCGCTGTCCCAGCACGTCGATGCAGTATCTTGTGCCGGAAGCCCAGTTGCGCGCCATGGTTTCAAACATGCACATGTTCACATCGATAATCGCCTCGCCACCGCCCAGCACTTCGAAGAGGCCTTCCTCTTGAAGCCGGCGCAGACGCGGCAATGCCCCGGGGTGTTTTTTCAGATACATGCGCAGGCTCAGCGTCTGTTCAAGCTGATAAGCCCCTCGCCCACAGTCCGCCATATCGAGCACCTTGTCCAGTATGGCGCTCTCCACATCGCTGTAACTGGCCCAGCGCCTGCCGTCATGCTCATAACTTCTTTCCCAGCCGCGCCGCCAAACCAGGTCAAAGTGGTTTGCGAACAGCACATAGGCTGTCTTTTTATTTTTCGCCATTTGTAAATTCCTCCTCAATCATTCTTACTTGATTTTATATGCCGTCCAGGGCTCTGTTTTCATTGTGCTGCCGGAATATTCGACCGGCTTTTCCAGTCCCTTTTCGACGCGGAAGACCTTCGCCCCCTTCGGCAGCTGCAGGTCAAACGACCGGTAGGCGAAAACAGCCAGCCCCAGATCGCTCTCCCATTTCACGCCGCGGTCATCCGGCAAAACGTAGCGTTTCCGCATGAGCGGCTGCAGGAGCGCATAGGTGCGGTCCAGACCTTCGACATAAGGGTAGCGATTCTCGTGGTTTTCCAGCACCAGGGTCAGCGAACGGTTTGCGGCATATCTGAATGATATTTCAGGCAATATCTTCCGGTCGCGCTTCTCATTGACGCCAGGACCTAGCATCTGGTTGTAGCCCATGTACTCGTGCCCGAGCCACCAGCCGAAGTCGTTCTGCCCCATGACTCCGCCGGAGGTGTGCTTTTCATATTCCTGCATCGGATCCCAGAGGCCGTACTGGTGAACACCGAAAGGACTGGTGCCTTCGAAGCTGAACCAGTCATACCCGATTTTCTGGAGCTGTGCGAGAACGTCGCCCATCTCCCACTGCATCGGCTCCATGCGCCCACCGTAGTTGAGCGGAGAACAGCCCAGGTTCGGCCAGGAATCGAAGAAGAGCCATTCGAGCCCGCCCTCGTCATGCCAGCGTTTCATGTCGTCGAGAAACCACTTCTTGGCGCCGGAACACCAGTTGATCGAGCAGATGGAAAGG
>JBIJDP010000457.1:0-3252 GCA_044344065.1 Opitutaceae bacterium | reverse complement strand
ACCAACGGCGTGCTCCTGGATGACGCGTGGGGCGAGTTTCTGTCCCGGCACCATTTCCTGGTCGGCCTGAGCGTGGACGGGCCGGCCCACCTGCATGACGCCTACCGCGTGGACAAGGGCGGCCAGCCCACCTTCGACCGGGTCATGGCCGGCCTGCAGGTGCTGAAAAAGCACGGCGTCGAATTCAACACGCTGACCACCGTGCACCGGAAAAATTCGCCGCACGCGCTGGAGGTCTACCGTTTCCTGCGCGAAGCCGGCTCGGGCTACCTGCAGTTCATCCCCATCGTGGAGCGCAACGCACCACCCGCGACCACCGACGGGCTGTGGCTCGCCCCTCCACCCGACCATGCGAACGCCGCGACGCTCGATGCCCAGGTGACGCCGTGGAGCGTGCGACCCGCCGATTACGGGCAGTTCCTGATCACGATCTTCGACGAGTGGGTGCGGCGCGACGTGGGCCGCGTGTACGTGCAGCAATTCGACGCCGCCCTCGCCAACTGGGCCGGCGAACCCGCGGGCGTGTGCGTGTTCACCGAAAACTGCGGCCGGGCGGTGGCGGTCGAGCACAACGGCGACGTCTACAGCTGCGACCACTACGTCTATCCGCGCTACCAGTTGGGGAATCTCCTGAACACCTCGTTGGCGGCGCTGGTGGATTCGCCGCAGCAGCAGGCCTTCGGCCGGGCCAAATCCGCCACCCTGCCCCGCTTCTGCCGCGAATGCCCGGTGCGCTTCGCCTGCCACGGCGAGTGCCCCAAGCACCGGTTTCTGCGCACGCCGGACGGCGAACCCGGGCTCAACTATCTCTGCGCAGGCTACAAGAAGTTCTTCAGCCACATTGACTCGCCCATGCGGACCATGGCCGCGCTCCTCGCCGCGCAGCAGGCTCCCGCGGAGATTATGCGATTGCCCCGGGCCCAGTGGCTGCCGACAAGGAGACTGAGCGGTGCCTGAGACCGGCCACCGTTTGAATCAAGCGCGCGACTTACGAAATCCCTCCCTTGCTTGCATAACTCCCCTTCACCCCTCGTCGCGCACTCCAAACTCTTGGCCCTGCTCGTGACCGCGTCGGCCGCCGGCATGGCCGAGGCCGCCCCGGCGCCCGCGCCCAAGCCGAACATCGTCCTCATCCTCGCCGACGACCTGGGCTATGGCGACGTGCAGTGCTACAATCCAAACCGCGGCCGCATTCCCACGCCCAACATTGACCGCCTCGCCGCCCAAGGGATGCGTTTCAGTGATGCGCATGCCACCAGTGGCGTATGCTCTCCCTCGCGCTATGGACTGCTCACCGGGCGCTACCACTGGCGCACGCGGCTGCAGTCCAGTATCCTGGGCCTATATGAACCGCCGCTGATCAGTCAGGATCGCCTGACCCTGGCCGGTTTCCTCCAGCAATCCGGCTATCATACGGCCGCGATCGGCAAATGGCATCTGGGCTGGGACTGGGATATCCCGAATTCGCAGCGCGCCATTTTCGCGCCGGCCTTCAAGGCCCGACCCGTGGCGACTCCGGAGAACCGGACGGCATGGAAGGAATTTTTCAGCCGGCCGATTGCCGGCGGACCGACGACCCGGGGCTTTGACTATTACTTCGGCACCGACGTGCCCAACTGGCCGCCCTATTGCTTCATCGAGAATGACCGCACGGTCGGCATTCCGGGTGAATTCCTGCCCGACGAGGATTTGCGAAACTACCGCGCCAGCCTGCCCGGGCCCGCGCTGCCCCACTGGAGCCTCGAGGGCGTTCTGCCCCGGTTGACCGATCAAGCCTGCGCCTACATCGCCCGCCGGGCCGAGCAGCCCCAGCCCTTCTTTCTCTATCTGCCGCTCACCTCCCCGCACACGCCGCTCGCCGTGAACCGGGAATGGCAGGGCCGCAGCGGGCTGAACACCTACGCCGACCTCGTGATGGAAACCGATGCCATGGTGGGAAGGGTGCTGGCGGCACTGGAACAGTCCGGCAGCGCCGAACACACCCTGGTCATCTTCACCAGCGACAATGGCTGCGCTCCCTACGTCGGATTGAAGGAACTGGCGGCCCGGGGCCATTTCCCCAGCGGCCCGCTGCGCGGCTACAAGGCCGACGCGTGGGAGGGCGGCCATCGCATTCCCTTCATCGTGCGGTGGCCCGGCCGCGTCCAACCCGGCACCGAGAGCAGCCAACTGGTGCTGCAGACCGACTGCATGGCCACCATCGCCGAGATCCTCGGCACGGCGCTGCCTCCCGATGCCGCCGAGGACAGTGTCAGCCTGCTGCCGTTGCTCCAGGGCGGGGCCCAGGCCGTGCGGCAGTTCGCCATCTGCCAATCGGGCAACGGCCTGTTCTCCATGCGCGACGGCCGCTGGAAGATCATTTTCGGGGCCAACGGCGGCGGCTACACCAACGCGGGCTGGTTCGAGGATTCCCCCACCGCCTCCATCCAACTCTACGACCTTGCGGCGGACCTTGGTGAAACGAGGAATCTGTCCGGCGAAAGACCGGAGATTGTCGCCCGACTCTCCGCCATCCTGGAGCAATTGGTCAGCGAAGGGCGTTCCACGCCGGGACCGAAGCAGGCCAACGATGTCCCCGTGGATTGGAAGCGTTTCATCACTACCGGGGCCAATTGACCTTCGACTCCGTCTCATGCGCCGTCCTTCAATCCCTTTCTTTTGTGACCAGACCAATCGTCAGTGATCTTTTCGACCGGGGGCAGATCATCCGCCATCCGGCCGGCTCGGGCGCGGGTTACTGGGTGGGCAGTCCGGGAGCCTACTATGACGAGGCTGAGGACGCGTGCTACCTGACCTATCGCATCCGCCGCCCCCGCGGCGTGGTCCTCGACCGGGGCGGCGAGGCGCGGATCGCGCGCTCGACCGACCTGTTGCATTGGGAGGACATCCTGACCGTGACCAAGGACCGGTACCAGACGGCCTCGATCGAGCGCAGCTGCCTGCACCGCGGCCGGGATGGGCGCTGGCGCTACTTCACCAGTTACGTGCATCCTGCCGATGGACGCTGGTGCACCGCCGTGATGAGCGCAGGCACCGTGCCGGAGTTGGATCCGGCCACGCGGGCGGTCTTGTGGGCAGGTCCGCGGCATGGACTGGAAGGGATGAAGGATCCCTGGATCATCGAAGCCGACGGCATTTACCACATGTTCGTCAGCGTGGCCCTGCCGACACCGCAAACGGGCCGCGGCTCGCACGAGACCCTCGACATTTTCAACACCGGCGAGTGCAAGTCCGCGACCGGCCTCGCGCTCT
>JBIJDP010000328.1:0-4121 GCA_044344065.1 Opitutaceae bacterium | reverse complement strand
GGCCGACTTCGACGGCTGGGTGCAGGAGCGCGGCGCGTATTTTCCCAGCTCCTGGGACCGGGAGCATTACACGGCGCTCCTCGGCCTGAACGATCCCGGCGAGGCGCCATTGCAGGGCAGCCTGCTCATCGCCCGGCACGGCCGCGGCCATTACGTGTACACCGGCCTCGCCTTTTTCCGTCAGCTCCCCGCCGGCGTCCCCGGTGCCTACCGGCTCCTCGCCAACCTCGTCTCGCTCGGAAAATGAAGCCGGCGCCTCCCGATGACGATCCCCCCGGCGTGCCCGGTTTTCGCACCTGGCGCGGGGTCTATTGGTTCGTCCTCGCCGGCTTCGTGCTCGTGGTCGTGGCGCTGACGCTCTTCTCCCGGTACTTCGCATGAACCTCCTCGATTGGGTTGTGCTGCTCGGGACCATGGTGGGCATCGCCGCCTACGGGGCCTGGCGCACGCGCCACACCGATCACCTCGACACCTACCTCAAGGGCAGCAGGACCACCGGCTGGTTCACCATCGGCGTCTCCGTCGCCGCCACGCAGGCCAGCGCCATCACGTTCCTTTCCATCCCCGGCCAGGGCTTCGAGAGCGGCATCGGGTTTGTGCAGAATTATTTCGGCCTGCCGCTCGCGCTCATCATTGTCTGCGCGGTCTTCCTCCCCATCTACCGCCGGCTGGGCGTTTACACGGCCTACGAATATCTCGGCCAGCGCTTCGACGGCAAAACCCGCCTGCTGGGCGCGGGGCTTTTTCTCGTCCAGCGCGGACTCGCCTCGGGGGTCACCATCTACGCGCCGGCCATCATCCTCTCCTCCGTGCTCGGCTGGCGGCTCGACCTCACCATCATCGGCACCGGCCTGCTCGTCATTGTTTACACCGTCACCGGCGGCAGCGCCGCCGTCAGCCTCACGCAGAAATGGCAGATGGCCGTCATCTTCGGCGGCATGATCACCGCCTTCTTCATTGTGCTCGCCCGCCTGCCGGACAATCTCGGTTTCGCCGGCGCCGCGCACCTGGCCGGCGCCCTCGGCAAGCTCGAGGCCGTGGACTTCTCCCTCGATCCCGCGAAACGCTACACGCTGTGGAGCGGCCTGTTCGGCGGACTCTTCCTTTCGCTTTCCTACTTCGGCACCGACCAGTCGCAGGTGCAGCGCTATATCGGCGGCGCCTCCCTGCGCGAAGGCCGGCTCGGACTCGTCTTCAACGCGCTGCTGAAGATTCCGATGCAGTTCTGCATCCTCCTGCTCGGCGCCCTGGTCTTTGTTTTCTACCAGTTTCAGCCCGCCCCGGTCTTTCACAATCGCGCCGAGTGGGCGCACCATGCCGCCGGCCCGAACGGCGCGACGTTCCGCGCCCTGGAGGCGAAGCACGCCGCCCTCCACGCCGCGAAGCAGGAGCGGATCGCCGCCTGGCGCGAGGCCCGGGTCGCCGGTGATCCCGCCGCCGCGACCGCCGCCCGCGCCGCGCTCGTGGCGGCCAACACCGCGACGGAGGCCGTCCGCGCCGAGGCGAAGCAGGCCCTGCTCGCCGCCGACCCGCGCGCCAAAATCAAGGACTCCGACTACGTCTTCATCAGTTTCATCGTCGCCCAGCTGCCGCACGGGATCGTCGGTTTGCTTGTGGCCGTGATGATCGCCGCCGCCCTCGGTTCCAAGGCCGGCGAACTCAACGCCCTCGGCACGACCACCACCATCGATTTCTGGCGCCACTTCCGTCCGCTCGCCGCCCACGACGAGCGCCGCAACATCCGCGTCGCGAAATGGTTCACCGCCTTCTGGGGCGTCTTCGCCATCGGCTTCGCGCTGTTCGCCGGTTTCGCCGAAAACCTCATCGAGGCCATCAACATCCTCGGCTCGATTTTCTACGGCGTCGTGCTCGGCCTGTTCCTCGTGGCCTTCTTCCTCCGGAAAATCGGCGGCCCCGCCGTCTTCTGGGGCGCCATCGCCGCACAGTTGCTCGTCTTCGCGCTCTACTTCACCCTCAGCATCTCCTATCTCTGGTACAACCTCATCGGCTGCGCCGCCTGCATGATCTTCAGCGCGATTCTGCAAACCATTCTCCCGCGGATTACGCGGATTGACGCGGATGCACCAACCTCCTGAGACCCATCCGAAGGTTGGAGCCTGCTTGCAGGCGATTGGTAGGGGCGTCGCTCGACGACGCCCGAGGGCTCACACAAGGTGCGCCCCTACATTCCAAACCATCGCCTGCAAGCAGGCTCCTACCTTATGACCTCCCTCCGCATTTCATCCGCGGTTAGGTTCGTCCCCTGATGTCCTCCCCCGTCATCTGTTTCGGCCAGCAGCCCTGCGGTTTTTTTCCGCGGCGGTTTCTTTACGCCAAGATCGTGACGGCCCGGCGCCTCCAGGCCGAGATCGGCGGCGAAATCGTTTTCTTCCTGCACGACAGCGACCACGACAGCCGCGAGACCCAGACCACCCTGCGCCACCGCAAGACCGGCGCGCCCCTCACGCTCAACTTCACCTTCGCCGGCAAACTCCAGCGCAAGTACTCCCCGCTCTTCCTCAAGCGGATCCCGCCCGACTGGCAGGCGAACACCGCGCGCCAGCTTCCGGCCTATGTCGAACCGCGCTGGGTTGACGCCTTCAAGCAGGTCCGCGCCGACAACCCCGCCGACTTCTGCCTCGGGATGTACCGCGCCATGGGCCTGCTCGACGGCATCCGCGTCGTGCGCTCCGGCGATCCCGCCGTGCGCCGGGCCGCGTGCGCCATCACCGACTGTTTTGTGGACGTGCCGCACGAGGGCGAAATCGTCCGCGCCCGGCTGCGCAACGGCGCCCTGTGCCTCCACGAGGGCGGCGACACCTACCTCACGCTCCCGCCGGCCGCCTTCACCAAGGAGCAAGTCAGCCCGACCCGCGACAGCCGGTTGCGCTGGATGCAATCCGTGGTTCACTGCACGCATTACATCGCCGGCGCCGGCGAGCAGGCCTACCTCAACCAGGCCGACGCCCCCGACATCACCTTTCTCCCCCTCGACTCCATTGACCGCGCCGATGAAGCCTACACCGACCTCCCCGACTGATGAACCAAACACTGTTACAGGAAGTAACGGAGAGAACTGAGGCTGTTCATGTATTCCACCCTGTTCTCTCCGTTGCCTCCTGGTAGATGGATCGGTTAGCCATGGAATCCACACATGCACTCTCCTGAACCCCTGCTCGCCTTCGGGGCGCACCCGGACGACATCGAGTTCGGCTGCGGCGGCGTCATTGCCCGCGAGTCCGCCGCCGGCCGGCCGGTGCACTTCGTCGTCTGCTCGGACGGCGAGGCCGGCACCCATGGCACGCCCGCCGTCCGCCGCCGCGAAGCGAAAAATGCCGCGGCCCTCCTCGGGGCCACGATTGAATTCATCAAACTCGACGGCGACGCGCAGTTGGAAATCCGCGCCGCCCATGCGCTCAGGCTCGCGGCCATCATCCGCCGCGTCCGGCCCGGCCTGGTCCTCGCGCCCAGCCTCGCGCCCAACCAGCACCCCGACCACTGGCGGCTCGGCCAGCTCGTGCGCGACGCCACGCGGCTCGCCCGCTACGGCGGTCTCGCCCCCCTGCGTTCGAAACCGCCACACGCGACCGGCCAGTTGTTTTTCTATGCGGTGTCCCCCGATGCCGAGCCGCGGGACATCACGCCCGTGCTGATCGACCTTTCCGCCCCCGGCATCGTCACCCGCTGGACCGCCGCGATGGAGGCGCACGCCTCGCAGATGCGGACGCGCAACTACGTCGAGCTGCAGCTCACGCGCGCCCGGGTGCACGGCCTCGCCGCCGGCCTGGCCCACGCCCAGCCGCTCTTCCCCAACGATCCGCCCGTCTTCGATTCCCTCGACCCGCTGACCCGCGGCGCCCGGAGATTCTGAAATTGAAGACCGGAATTTTTAACCACGGATTTCACGGATGAAACCGGATGTTTTCCCCATCACTCGTGCCGTCTCATTGTATTCTGTGGTCTTTGCCTCCGCGAATATCCGTACCATCCGTGGTTAAATAATGTCCTCCCGCCCCCTCAAGATCGGCCTGACCTGCTACCCGTCCGTCGGCGGCAGCGGCATCCTGGCCTCCGAGCTCGGCGAGGAACTGGCGGCGCGCGGACACGAGATCCATTTCATC
>JBIJDP010000327.1:0-4122 GCA_044344065.1 Opitutaceae bacterium | reverse complement strand
GAGCGCGGCTCGAACATGCACAGGCCGGGTTTCAGACCGTAGCGCTGGCCGAGTTGGGCGAGCTTCTTGAGGTTGTTGAGATTGGCCTCGAGGTACTGCACCGGCCAGAGCCCGCGGGTGAGCGGGGTGTCCACGAAGTGGTTGAACCCCGCGCAGTAGGTGTAGAACTGAGGATAGTATTCGGAGACCACCGTGTCCTCGATCGGCATGTGGGCCTGCAGGCCGTTGACCTCGACGTGCGTAAACCCGGATTCGGCGAGCGTGGCGACATACTGCTCGGGATCGAATTTACGGGCCGTGCGCCAGTACTGGGTCAGGCAGGAGTCCCAGTGCGGACGATGCCAGGGGAACGTGATCGGCAGGAAGAGGCCGCGGTCGAGCTTGGCGCGCGCGGCATCGGGCAGGCCGTTGGCCAGCAACCGGACCGCGGCGTAGAGCAGGGCGCCGGTATCGGCGACGATCTCGCCGGTGCCGTTCCCGGCGAGCTTCAACCACATCCAGCCGGGTTTGTTCGCCTTGGACTTGGGCAGGGATTTCGCCCAGTCGCGCGGGGCGAGGGCGACATTCACGCCGGCGCCGGGCCGGGAGGCGGGGCGGGCGGTGCCACCGGTGAGGCGGGCCAGTTCCTCCGCGGCGGTTTTTTCCGCCGGTTGAAACTTGGCGGGATAGGTGATGGCGCGCACCGCAAGTGCGGCCAAGGGGGCGGGGAGGTTGCTCATGAACGTGAAATGATCCCCTCAGGGGAAGCATCCTTCGCCGGCCAGGGCAAGCCGGGCACATCGCGGCGGTGTTTATTTACCAGAGTTCCCTTGCTGCAACCAACGCAGGTGACGTCCGGAATTTGCACCTGGCAATGCCGGGGCGCGGGCGGGATCAATCCTCCGCCGGGGGCGGCGCGGCCAGCAGCATGGCCTCCTCGTGGTCGAGGAGTTGCTGCAACGGCCGGTGGACGTCATCGGCGATCTGGCCGCTGCGCCAAAGCCCGTCCACCGCTTTGCGCTCCGCCTGCAGCGCCGCGGTCCGGTAGTGATGCCCGGCCCGGCGGCGCTGGCGCGCACTGCGCCAGGTCTCGCCCTCGACTTCGAGCACGGCCAGGCGGTGTTCGTATTCGCCAATCACCTGGCTGAGCGCGGCCTTGTGATCCGGCGTGTCCGCTCCCGACTCGAAACCGCGCAGGACCTGCAAGCCGGCGTCAACCGCCGTGGTGCGGGCCAGGCGCTCCTCCTGCGTCCGGCTGTCGTCCTCGCGCAGACCGAGGCGTTGAATCAGCCTTTCCAGCGTCGTCCCCTGGACCAGCAGCGTCACGGCGATGACGCCAAAGGCTAGGAAGATGACGATGTCGCGGGCCGGAAAGGGCGTGCCGTCAGGCAGCAGGAGCGGGATGGACATCGCACCGGCGAGCGTGACCGTCCCCCTCATGCCCGCCCAGCCGAGCACGAGCGTCGTCGCCGACCGGGCGTGCCTGGCGCAAATGCCTGAGGCCAGCCATGGGAGGTAAACCCCGGAAAACACCCACAGCACCCGCGCCAACATGGCGGTGCCGGCGATCGCCGCGGTAAAACCCAGCAATTGCAGTGCGGAATAGTGGCTGCTCACGGCCGTCAGCAGCGTGGGAAACTGCAGGCCGAGCAGCACGAACGCGGTGCCGTTCAGCCAGAAGAGCAGCAGACCCCAGACGGCGAACGCGCTTTGGCGTGTTTCTGCATCCATGCGCACCGGATCGCGCCAGCCCGAGTAGAGTCCGGCGGCGACGACCGCGAGGATGGGCGATACGCCCAGCCGGTCTGCCGCCAGATAAGCGGCGAAGGGCGTCAACAACGACAGCGTGATCTCGATCAGCGGGTCGCTGGTTTGCAGGCGCCGGAGCAGGTCGCGCAGGCGGCCGATCGCGTAGCCGGCGGCGAGACCGAGGGCAAAGCCGCCGACGGCCAGCAGCGCAAATTCCGCGGCCATGCTGCCGAGCGAGAAACCGCCCGCCACGAAGGCGGCCAGGGCGAACTTGAATGCCACCAGGCCGGTGGCGTCATTCATCAGGCTTTCCCCGTTGAGGATCGTCGTGAGCCGCGCCGGCACGCGGAGGCGTTCGGTGACGGCGTTCACAGCCACGGCGTCGGTGGGGGAGACGATGGCCCCGAGGGCCAGGCCCAGGGCCAGCGGCAAGCCGGGCACCAGCCACCAGGCCACGAGGCCGACGGTCACGGTGGTGAAGAGCACCAGCCCGATGGCGAGGGTCAGGATCGGACGCCGGGCGCGGACGAATTCGCGCAGGGGCATCAGCCAGCCGTCGGCAAACAGCAGGGGCGGCAGAAAGCAGAGGAAGAAGAATCCCGGGTCGAGCGTCAGCCGCGGGAAAGCCGGCAGCAGCGCCGCGCCCGTGCCGCCGAGCAGGTAGGTGATCAGTTGCGGCCACGGCAGCCAGCGTCCGACGACGCTCAGGCCGGCGATCAGCAGGAGCAGGACCAGCGCATGTTCGAAGGCGACCATGCCGGACGACGCTATCCCTCCGACCCGGTTCGTCCAGCGGCTTTGCCGCCGCTCATGAATGGAGCAGTCGGGATTGGTAAGTCAGTTGCCGTGCAGGGAAATCACGACTCATACGGACCGTGGGTTCAGAATCCCTCGGGCCAGGGCACGCCGGCGGCGGGACGCCAGAGGATGTTGCGGTCGATGCGCGGTTGCCGGTGGCGGTATTTTTCCATCAGCCGGAGCTTGGTGCGCAGGTGGGTGCCGAGGTTCTTGCCGTAGATGAAGGTGCTTTCGCCGGTTTCCGAAACGACCATGAACTCGGTCGGGGAATTCTCGAAGTGATCGAGCAGGCCCCGGGTGTTTTCCATTTCCAGGTCGATGGCCGCCTGCAGGAATTTTTCGTACCGCTTCTTTTGCGCGCCGGTCTTGCTCTCCAGGTAGCCATAGACCCCGGAGCACCACGCGATGACGCTGCGCAGGGTCGTGGCCCAGTGACGGTAACCGCGCAGGCGGTCGCGCAGGTCGGCGAAGACCGCGGTGGCCTGGGCGTCGCTCGCGCATTTTTTCAGCGTGGCGGCGACGAAGCGCTCGGCCTTGGCGATCCGCGGGAGCAGCTCCCGGTCGAAACGCGGCACCATCTTGTCGGCGGCCGGGCGGGAGATGAGCTCGAAGAGCACGTCGCGGCCAAGGTCGTTGATGCTGGGATTGTTGTGCTGGAAGCAGCCCTGGCGCTCATAATAGAAGCGCTCGGCGGCGGGGATGGCCTCGATGTCGGGCACGAGCGGCCGGTCCCACGTGCGCTGCCAGCAGAAGCCGAAGCCGCAGAACAGCGGCACAACAGGTTGCCAGGTGACAGCCTCCTCGAAGAGCGCCCAGGCCTGCGCGAGGGCGGGGCCATGAGTTGCACCGGCAAAGCGCACGGCCTCGTCGGCCAGCACGTCGGCGATGGGGCGGTCAGGCGTGAACTGAGCGGCGCGGATCGCGGCGGGATTGGGCCAGTAGGGTGAGGCGGTGGTGTTGGCGAGGCCGCCCATCGCGCTGACCATGGTGGCGCCGATGTCCTTCAGCTGCGTGAGGCGCGCATGGATCATGCGCGGCCAGGGAATGCCGATGAGCGGTTCCTGGTTCCACACCGGGCCGGGCGAATAGGTGAGGATCGGCTCGATGCCGTGGGCGCGTTCCTTGGCGAGCTCGGGTTTTTCCCGCCCGTCCATCTGGCAATGGAACATGCCGCCCGCGACACCCTGCTGGTCGGGGTATTGCGGGTGGCTGTAGGGCAGGGCGTAACCGCGCGCGAGCAGCGAGGGACCTTCCCAATGCACGCCGCGACCGAGCTCGGACTTGAGGTGGTCGTGCTCCACCTTGAACGGCTCGATGCGCAGGCTGAGCTTGAACTCGGGGTTCACCACGGCGGCGGCCTCGCGGAGATTGCGCAGGAACTTGCCGATGCTCCGGCCGGCGGCCTCGGCGATCTTGTCGTGGCTGCGCCATTCGCGGATCATGAACGGCCCGCCGTTGCGGCCGATGTAGAGGGAGGCGGTGTGCTCGAAGCCGCCGCCGCTGTCGTTGGTCCAGATGGACATCGCGTCGAGGTCGGGCACGGCCTGCATGAGGGCCTGCACCGCGAGGCGGTAGTGCTGCTGGGTGACCGGGTGA
>JBIJDP010000326.1:0-4123 GCA_044344065.1 Opitutaceae bacterium | reverse complement strand
AGCACTTCTTGCGGCAGGTGACTGGTCGTTGGGGTCAGATCAGGCCACAGGGTGGCATAATGACTGCACCCCAGTGCCAAGGCATGGGCCAATAATTGTTGCCGAGGTAACTTGGCGGCTTTTTGGCACGCCGCGATCAGCGGACCGGCCAGAGGATGCTGCGGTGCGGGAGCCGCAATCTTGGCCTGAAATACCGGCCCGACCGCCGGCCGAACCCGGCGGGTGGTTTGAGCTGGTTTCGTTGCCTTCAGTGCCATGGAGGATGAATCGTCGCGGCTGCGTCGTTGGATTCGGACCAAGCTATCTGGTCTCACCGATGGGTCAACCTGTGAACCATGACTCGAAACCGTCCCAAAATGGATCCGATTCTTGTCTGAGGCCCTAGCTCGCAAGAGATCAGACCGAGGTGGTCGTTGGCATGATGTCGGCATGTGGACTGCGGGTCAGTTCCAGCTGAAATCCTGCCGCAGGCGGTAACGGGCTCCGCGGGTACGTCCGTCCCGCAAGCAGAGGCCCGATTGGCGCAGGCGCTGGAGCCGGGTCAGCAACACGTTGCGGGACACGCCCAAGGTATGCTGCAGATCGATCAAGGTAGACTGGCCCATTTTGGCCAGGTGCCGCACGATCTCCTGTTCGATTGGGTCGCGGATCAGATCGGCTTGGCTGGGCTTCGCCGGCTGGCGCCGCTGGGCGTGCTGGTGCCGGATTACACCGAGGGCGAGCAAGGAGCTGATGCGTTGGATAATGTCCGATTCGGAAAGATGGTCAAAGCGCGAGAGGTCGAGCAGAGGCATGGATTAAGGTGGATGAATCTACCTTTAGACAGGCCCACTTTGGGAATGCTCCGGGAAAATTTGAACACGGGACCTATTGGTGAAAAAGCCGTCAGCCAATGCCCATTGACCACGAGTGCTGAATCCAACCTGACCACCATCCAAGCTGGCTAAGAATGCTTAAAAACCACGCTGAATCTAAGCCCTTTTGAGCATCCACCTTCACACCTTTTACAAATCAATTTGGATCAACATCAGTCTCCATCTGCTCAACTACTCGTTGAACTCTCTATTTATCCAAGTCGGAACACGCCACCCCTAACAAAGTTGTTAGGGCCCGATTGCATCTGCTACTCGCTCGCTACTATGCCGCTACTCGTCCGCCACTCGCGGGAATATTCGGGCAAAAATAATTTTGGATCTGTATATTCCCATGCATCTGCCAGCAGAGGTGAAAAGGGATGTTTCTGGAAATGTTGATAGGATGATGGCCGACACGAAATGTATCGATACGGATGTCCAGTCCTGTGGTTTAGCGCAGCCTGTTATTTGTTCACACGACCAAGGTCGTTGAGGTTGTACTAAGGTCCAGCCCTACTATTGTACCTACCCTGTTTGATCCGCATCCATTCTCCCCTGAATCGGATTTGCCAACCGTCCGGCTCGTGCCATTTCTCCCGGTATGCGCCGTTACCTCACCATCTCCAGCCTCGGTCTATTTGTGGCGCTGCGCCTTGGAGCACATGACACTTGGTTGCAGCCCACTGTGTCCGCTGTCGCCCCTGGCGACATCATCAACCTGACTCTCACCAGTGCGAACGGATTCAAAGGCGCAGAAAAGGGCCCCGCACCCGAACGTGTCCACCGTGCCTTTCTGCGGCTGGCGGGCGTAATCGTTCCCCTCGACATCAGTCCCGCCTCCGAGAAAGTCCTTGGTTTCAGTGCAAAACCCGGTCTGCCCGGCGTGGGGGTTTGCGCGGTGGAGCTCAAGCCCCGCGACCTCGAACTGCCTCCACATCTCATCCAGCATTATTTTGACGAAATTCACGCCGGCGAAGCCCTGCGCCGGCAATGGCTCGAGGTACCGGAACCCCGCCGCTGGCGCGAACGCTACATCAAGGTCGCCAAGACCTTTGTGCGCGTCGGTGATCCCAGCGTCCCCGCGAAGGACTGGAGCGAGCCAAACGGCCTGACACTTGAAATTCTGCCGGAGCGCGATCCCACCACCCTGCAGGTCGGTGATCTCCTGCCTGTCCGCGTACTTAGGAACGGTACCCCACTGGCCGAGTTTACTCTGGGCTTTGTCGCCGAGGGTGAAACCCATCATCACGTGGTGACCACCGACGCTGACGGCCGCGCCGCCGCCCCCGTGGACCGGCCCGGACTTTGGCTTGTCCACGGCACGGACCTGTGGCGCAGCCAGCAGGAGGGCTGCGAGTGGGAAAGTGTCTTCACGACCCTCGTGGTCGAAGTCGCGGCCCGGAAGCGGTAGCGCCCAAATCCAATTCGCCCCTGCCCGGTTGATTCGAGGAAAAGCCAGATCGCTATTGCCAACACCACCGCCTGTTGCATTTCTCCCCGCCGTGCGCCGCACCATTTCGATCTTCAGCATCTGCCTCGCGTGGCTTTGTGCCAACGGGGCGCTGTGGGATGCCGTGCAGGTTTTCGCCTGGGGCAAGATGGTGCACGAGTATTCGCGGTTCATGACGGTCGCGCAAGCGATTGAGATCACCTTCGACGGTTCCGCGCCCTGTGAAATCTGCGTGGCCGTGGACGACGCGAAGCACAGCCAGCCGCCAGACCAGCAGGTTGAACGCAGCCACGAGCGAGTCCTGCTCGCCTGCCAGGCGCCGGAAAAGATTTTGCTGACCGTGCCGGAATTCGCCTGGCCGGGTGTCGTTGACGACATCGGCCTGACCCGCACCGAACCGGTGCCGGTACCGCCTCCGCGCTGCTGAGCGGCAGTCACTGACGCCGAACCGCGCCCCGCCGGGCGGGTTCTCCCGTTCGCCCTGATAAGCGCCCCGTGTCCGCGGCCGCATGTCCGCTGCACGGCATATTCCACCCACATGCAGTCACACCATGAACCATTTCCGTTCCTTCCTTTTTCTCTCCCTGAATCTCGTCGGCGCCCTGCTGCGCGCCGTGTCCGGCTTCGTCCAAACCACCCGGGGCAACGAGCCCGGTCGCAACCTCTGGCTGCAACTGCAGCTCACCTATTGATCACCCCGTCATTTCATCCCCTGCCCACTCCCATGAAACTTTACCACACCCTCATTTCCCTGCTGTTCGCCTGCTCAGTTCAGGCCCAGACCGCCAATCCCCCGAAACTTGAAACCGACACGCCCGGGGCCGTCGAACTCGACCGCCTGGAAGTTACGGCGGACAAGGAGAAGGATTTCTCCCTGCCGCTTGATTCGACCCCTGCGACCGGCTCGCGCCTCGGGCTCACCAACCGCGACCTGCCGGTTTCCGTTTCGGTCGTCACACAGGAGGTCATGCAACTGCGCGGCCTGCGCACAGCCGTCGAGGCCGTCGAGGCCGCCGTCGGCATGACGGGCGGCACCTCGTTCGGCTCCATTCCAACCTATAGCACCCGCGGGTTCGGTTCGAACAGCGTCAGTGTCATGCGCGACGGCATCCGCCAGAACACCGCCTCGCAATCCTCGCGCACCGTCGACTCCTTCCTCCTCGACCGCGTGGAGGTCCTGAAGGGCCCGGCCTCGCTCATGTTCGGCGAGGGCGCCGTCGGCGGCGCGGTCAACTACCTCTCCAAGTCGCCGGATGCCACGGCGCGCGGCGACGCCCTGTTCAGCATCGGTGCGTGGGACAGCTACCGGCTGGGCCTCGGCTGGGGAGGTCCGCTGACGGCGGGCGGTAAGGACGCCACCCTCACCGGTCGCTTCGACTACAGCCACAACGAGACCGCAGGCTACGTGGACCGCAACGCCCAGCGCTACGATGGCGGCGCGGCAGCACTGGGCTGGCAAGCCACGCCGGACCTGAAGCTCACCTTCAACACCACCTACCTCGAGGACTGGAATGAAAGCTACTACGGCAATCCGGTGGTCTACGACGGCGTGATCAACACCACGATCCCCAACGCCCCGGTCGAGGTGCGAAGCTTCGTCAGCGCCACCGACCGCATGGTCAACCCGCACGTCGAACCCGCCGCCCGCCGCACCAACTACAACATCCTCGACAACTACGCGAAGACGGAGAACTCGTTCTCGCGCCTCCGGGCCGAGTTGCGCGTCAGCTCCAACCTCGACCTGCGCAACGAGACCTACTTCGCCACGCAACTCCTGAAGTGGCGCAACCTCGAGACCAACATCTGGAATCCCGTCACG
>JBIJDP010000325.1:0-4127 GCA_044344065.1 Opitutaceae bacterium | reverse complement strand
CAATTTGGGCAGCGGCACGCCCACAAAGGGATTCCGCCGCAGCTTCCCCTGTCGCAGCCAGTACTTGGCCAGCGCCCGGAGGCCGGAAACATGGTTGTGCAGGGTGCGCCGGCCGTAGCGGTGCTGCGCTTCGATGACGAAGTCGCGCACCTCCCGGGCCGTCAGCTCGTCGTAGCGGCGACCGGCCAATCCCGTGGATTCCAGCCAGCGTTGAAAGTCGTCGAAGGCCTGCCGGTAGTTGCGCAGCGTGTACGCCGAGTAACGGCGCTCCTGCGCCAGGTACCCCGCGAACGGCTGCCACCATTCGTTGATGAGCGCCTCAGGCGGTCCCGGTGGAGTGGGCGGCTTGGTGGATGGCTTCGACATCGCGCATGACCCGGGTCGTGTGCAACCGCAGCGCCCCCTCGGGATCAAGGCCCCGGGAGCGCGCGGCCGCGGCAATTTCAAACAGCATCCGGCCCAACCTCGCCTCATCGAGCTGCCGGCTGAGCGCCTCGACCTGGGCGCCGTCCACGCTCGCGGGCACGGGAAGCTGCTTTTCCCGGATCCGTTTCCAGACGGATTCGGCGAACATCAGGGCGGGCAGGCGGGGCGGCTGGGGTTTGAAGACGCTCCCGGCCGCGCCGGCGCCGTTCTTCTTTTCGCCGGACTTGATCTTTTCCCACTGCACCAGCACCTGCTCCGAAGTGCCGAGCTTGTTTTCCCCGAAAACATGCGGATGGCGGCGGACGAGCTTCTCGTTCACCTCGCGCGCCACATCCTCCAGGTTGAAATGGCCGGCTTCCTCGGCGAGCTGGGCATGGAACACCACCTGGATCAGCACGTCGCCGAGTTCCTCCCGCATGTGCGGCAGGTCCAGCCGGTCGATCGTGTCGATCAGCTCGCTCACCTCGTCAAGCAGGCAGCGCACGAGCGAGGCATGCGTCTGTTCCTGGTCCCACGGACACCCGCCCGGTCCGCGCAGGCGGGCGATGGTCTGGCGAAGTTCTTCGATCGCGCTCATGGCATCATCGCCGCAAGTTGACGCGGAAAACGCAAAGGGAAACCGACCGGACGCACGATCCGCATGCCTTCAATCGCGTTGCGTTGCAGTGGGTAGGGTCCGGCCTCCGGACGGACTGGTGGATGACCGCCTGCGGACACCTTTCCGCCCGTCCCAGCCCGCCCTCCGTTGGCCAGGCGTAGGCGGGAGGCTGGGCGCTGCCCACTCCGACCCGATTGTTTCTTGCACCCCGGCCCGGGCTTTGCGGCTATTGGCCGGATGACCGACAAACTCACCGAGATCATGGCTTGGAAGCGGCAGGAAATTGCCGCCCTGATCCGCCCCGTCCCGCTGACGGAGCTGTCGTCCCTCGATGCCGCCCTGCCCCGGCCGCCGGCCTTCGCGGCGGCACTGCGCCGCTCCGACGGCCGCCTCGCGGTCATCGCCGAGATCAAGCGGCGTTCTCCTTCCGCCGGGGTCATCGCCAGCGGCGTGGCGGCCCCCGATCAGGCCCTGAAGTACCGCGCCGCGGGGGCCAGCGCCCTCTCGGTGCTCACCGACGAGAAATTCTTCGGCGGAACGTTGGACGACCTCATGGCCGTCACCACGCGCTTCCGCACCGAACCTCCGGCCGTGCCCTGCCTGCGTAAGGATTTCATGGTGCATCCCATCCAGGTCCGGCAGGCCCGCACCGTGGGCGCCAGCGCCATTCTCATCATCGTCCGCGCCCTCAACGACGATGAAATCCGCCAGCTCCACGAGGCGGCCCAGGCCGCCGGACTCGATGCGCTTTTCGAAATCCACAACGAGGCCGATCTCGCCCGCGCCGTCCGTCACCAAGCCCGCATCATCGGCGTCAACAACCGTGACCTTGCCGTCTTCACGACCGACCTCGGACTCAGCGAACGGCTCATCCCGCAATTCCCCTCCGGCGTCATCGCCGTGAGCGAAAGCGGCATCCACGGGCCGGCCGAGGCCGCCCGGGCGCGTGCCGCCGGGGCGCAGGCCATTCTCGTGGGCGAAGCCCTGATGCGCACGCCCGACACCGCCGCGCTGCTCGACGCCCTCGCCCGGGCCGGCTGACCATGCCGCTCTCGCCCACCGCCACGCGCGACCTGCTCGCCCGCCTCGGCCACCAGCCGAAGCGCTTCCTCGGGCAGAATTTCCTCGTGGATGGCAACATCGTGCGCAAGTCGCTTGAGCTGGCCGGGGTTGTCGCCGGCGACACAGTCGTCGAAGTGGGCCCCGGTCTTGGCACGCTCACCTCCGCCCTGCTCGAAGCCGGCACCGACCTCTGGGCCGTGGAGAAGGACCCGGTGCTCGCCGCCCATCTGCGCGACACGCTTGCCACCCAATATCCCGACCGGCTGCACCTGATGGAGGATGATGCCGTGGACCACCCCCTGGCGGGGCTTCCGGCCAGCCTGGCGGCCGGCGGCAAGATCGTGGCCAACCTGCCCTACGCCATTTCCACGCCCTGGATGGACGCGGTGCTCGGCGGCCCGTTGCCCGTGCGCATGGTGCTGATGCTGCAATTGGAGGCCGCCCAGCGCTACAGTGCGGAGTCCGGCAGCAAGACTTTCGGCGCCATCTCGATCTTTCTGCAGTCGGCCTACGACATCGCTCCCGGCCACCGGGTGTCCGGCGCCTGTTTTCACCCGCGGCCCGACGTGGATTCGTGCCTGCTGCACCTTGTGCGCAAATCCGCGCCGTTTGTTTTCACACCCGCCACCAAGGCGCTCATCCGTTCCTGCTTCCAGCAGCGGCGCAAGCAGCTCGGCGCCTTGCTCCGACACCGCCTGCCCGATGGCGGTGCGGCCTGGCTGGCGGACCTGGCCCGCGCCGGCGTTGGGCCCGAAACCCGCCCCGAGGCGGTGCCGGTCCGGCTGTGGCAAACTCTTGCAGCACCGGCTTGAAAGCCCGCCTCCGGCGTGCACTCTGGCTGCATGCGACGCCTATTGCTGCTCGGTTTGCTCGCGCTGTCCTGCCCGGTCCTGGGTGTAGCCCAGGAAGGGCGCCTGCCGCTCTTCGGCAAGTTCAAGGACAAGGTCTACACCGCTCCCAGCGGTGCCTACCGCATCACCTCGCCGGTCCTGCAGGAACTGGGCGGCACCATTTCGGACAGCGAAAATGCCGTGGTCTTCCAGGACAAGTTCACGATTCACATCACCATCGGCTGTTTCCAGCAGGATGCCACGCAGCGGTGGGAACTCTCCACCCGCGGCCACAAGGATTACCTGAGCTATTTCTTCAGCAGCTATGTCTTCCCGGATTTCCAGTCGGCGTATCCGGACACCAAGGTCGAGAACGTGGAGTACGCGCCCAAGCTCATGGATGGCACGATGGTGGTCTATGCGCTGATCCCGGGCGGATCCATGTTCACCCACCGCCTGACCGAGCCCGCGCCCGGGGCCCCGCCCTATGTCGCCAAGCGCGGCAACATGCTTTTTGTGCGCAATGGCTACGTCTATGTGATCAGCCTCGAGTACGCCGAACGACTCACCGAAGGGCACACCTACAAGCTGACCCTCAAGGAAGAGAATGACCAGATCCGGAAACGGCTGGAGGATGTCATCCGCTTGATGGAATTCGCCCGTCCGGCCCCCGCACCGGCGCAGCCATGACTGAGCGGGTCGAGGCTCCGCTGCTGCGGGCCGCCACCCCGGAGGATTTGCCGGCCATCACGGCCATCTACAATGCCACCATTCCCGGTCGCATGGTCACGGCGGAGCTCCAACCCGTCACGGTCGAAAGCCGGCGCGCCTGGTTCGAGGCCCACCAAGCGGTCAACCGCCCGATCTGGGTCCTCGACGATGCCGGTGTGATCGCCGCGTGGCTGAGTTTCGATCCGTTCTCGCCGCGGGCCGCCTACGACGGCACGGCCATGATCGCGGTCTATGTCGCCGAGTCCCACCGGCGTCGCAATCTCGGCCGGCGATTGGTCACGGTCGCAATCGAACAGGCCCCGGCCTTCCGGTTGCACACGCTGCTGGGCTACATCTTTGCCCACAACGAACCCAGCCTGCGCCTGTTTGAGAAACTCGGCTTTGCGCGCTGGGGCCATTATCCGCGCGTGGCCGTGCTCGACGGAATCGAGCGCGACCTGATCGTCGTCGGTCGCCGCGTGGTGTAGGGCGGGGATTCC
>JBIJDP010000324.1:0-4131 GCA_044344065.1 Opitutaceae bacterium | reverse complement strand
CATGGCGATGAGCGCCTGGTTGTACTGGTTGCCCAGCGTGGCGATGGGCGAGAAGAACAGGTTGGCGAGGAAGAAAAACTGGATGAGCTCGGCCATCGTCATCGCCTCGTGGAACGTCCGCCAGCCGCCGACCATGAGGAGGATGGCGACGAAGAACTGGCTGTTGAGTTCCAGCAGGGGCACGAGGATCGCGGAGGTGCGGGCCAGGGCGATGTTGAAGCGGGAGTGGTCGTAGAGCAGCCGGCGGAACAGCCCGGCGTTGGTCTGCTGCCGCACAAAGCCCTGCGTGACGCGGATGCCGCTGACCGATTCCGCCAGCGTGGCGGTCACGCGGCTGAAGCTCTCGGTCGCGGCGCGCGACTCGCGGCTCAGGCGCACGCGGAAGTGGCGGTTCACGCCCCACAGGACCGGCGCCATCGCGACCACCACCAGGAACAGCACCCAGTCGCACCACGCCATCACCGCGGCGGCGAACAGCATCTGGCCGCCCTGGATGACGCTGACAAACAGCACGTCCTGGATGCCGACGCGCAGCGATTCCACGTCGCTCGTCACCCGGCCGATGATGCGCCCGAGTTTCATGCGGTGGAAGAAGCTCATCGGCTGCCGCTGCACCTTCGCAAAGATTTCCGCGCGCAGCCCGCTCACCACGGTCTCGCCGATCTCCAGCGCGAACCGCTGCCGGAAATGGAACATGCCGTCCGTGAGCACCGCCAGGGCCGCGTAGCCGGCCAGGCCCCAGACCAGCAGTTCCGGGTCGTGGCGGGCGATGGGTCCGCTGATGATCAGGCCGACCAGCCAGGTCAGGGCGGGCAGCTGGGCCGAGCGCATGGCCGAGAGGCCGACCAGCCAGGCGAGCTTGCGCTTGACCGGCTTCGTGTAGGTGAACAGGCGTCGGATCAGGCCCCACTCCAGCGGCTTGAACTGCTCCTCCTCCTCGTCGTCGTCGGGGCGGTTGACGAGCGTGAGGCTGTGGCGGCTGGCGGCCTTGGTCGGGCTCATGGCGCGGTCTCCCTTCCGGCCGGCGGCGCC
Organism: Opitutaceae bacterium; assembly: GCA_044344065.1. GTDB lineage: Bacteria > Verrucomicrobiota > Verrucomicrobiia > Opitutales > Opitutaceae > UBA2377. The sequence goes on along the minus strand of JBIJDP010000324.1, from coordinate 3,099 downwards.
TGGAGGCCGCGGCTGTCGACCAGCTGCAGGTTGGCGACGCGCAGGTAGGGTCCGGGCACGCGCATCAGCTCCTCGTGGGTGCCGCGCTGCACGATGCGGCCGTCCTCCATGACAATGATGAAATCGGCGCGGCGCAGCGTGCTCAGCCGGTGGGCCACGATGAAGGTCGTGCGGCCGGCGATGGCGCGGTCGAGGGCCTCGAAGATCTCGTGCTCGGTCTCGCTGTCGATGGCCGCCGTGGGATCGTCCAGCAGCAGGATGGCCGGCTCCAGCAGCACCGCGCGCGCGATGGCCAGGCGCTGGCGCTGTCCGCCCGAGAGGCTGTTGCCGCTCTCGCCGAGCACGGTGTCGTAGCCCTGCGGCAGCGCCATGATGAAATCATGCGCCGCGGCGACCTTGGCCGCCGCCGTGATCTGCGCGGGCGTGGCCTCGGGGTGGCCGAAGGCGATGTTCGCACCGATGGTGTTGGAAAAGAGAAAGCTCTCCTGGAAGACGAGCCCGATGTTGCGGCGCAAGTCGTCGAGGTGCAGCCGGCGCGCGTCCAGCCCGTCAATGAGCAGGCAGCCGGACGTGGGATCGAAGAACCGCGGGATCAGGCTCATCAGCGCGCTCTTGCCCGCGCCCGTCGCCCCGAGGATGGCCACGCATTGGCCGGGCTTCACCTCGAGGTTGATGTCGTGCAGGACAGGCTCGCCGGGCCCGGTGAACGTGAAGGAGACGTGGTCGAAGCGCACGGCGCCCTGCAGGCGCGGACGCCGCACGGCGTTGGGCGCGCTCGTCACGTCGATCGGCGCGTCGAGGATCTCAAAGACGCGCCGCGCGCCGATCAGGGACTGCTGCACGCTGTTCACCAGGCCGGCCACGCTGTTCACCTGGCCGGAGAACTGTTCCAGCAGGCCCGCAAAGACGATCAAGCCCGTGCCCAGCGGCAACTGGCCCTGCATCACCTGCCAGCCGCCGTAGCCGAGGAGGATGAGCATGTTGATGCGCGTGAGGAGGCCCACCACCGGCGAGAACAGGCTGACCCGCCAGAAGATGCTCTGCTGCTGCGCGACCACGGCCTGGTTGGCCGCGTCGAATTTCGCCCGGTCCTCCGCTTCGCGGCCGAACCCCTTCGTGACCGCGATGCCCTGGATGCTTTCGGCCAGCGCCTGCACCATCTTTTCAAAGAGGGTACGGTTGTGCGCATAGTCCGGCTGGATCTTCCGCGAAAACCACATGGACATCAGCGCAAGCAGCGGCGTCGTCGCCAGACAGGCCAGGGTCAGGCCCGGGCTGAGGCTCACCATGTAGGTCACGTACACCGTGAGGGAGATCACCATGATCACGCTCTGGATCAGCACCTGGTCCACGAACATGCGTACCGACTGCACGTCTCCGGTCACGCGCGTGATGATGGAGCCCGTGGTGTTGGCGTCGTAAAACCGGAAGCTCAGCCGCTGCAGCTTGTCGTAGACCTCCGCCCGCAGGTCCACGACCAGCTTTTGCTGCACGAGCATGTTGACCGACACGGCGTACGTGTAGTTCAGGATCGCGCGGCTCAGGGCGAGCACGAGGATCATGCCGGCCAGCCCGGCCAGCACCTGCAGCGGCGGCCAGCCTTCCGGCGGCAGCAGGTGCAGGGGGTTGGCGCCGAGCGGGACGTGTTCGACCTGGTGCCGGATGTAGTCGATACCCAGCCCGGTGAAACTCAGGCCCGCGATGCCCATCGTCAGCAGCACCAGCTGGACCCCGAGCACCGCGAGGCAGTGCAGGCGGTAGCGCCAGGCCAGCCCGAACATGCGCCGCACGAGCTCCCCGTTGGTGGGAGCCGGCGCAACGGGGGCAGGCACGGATGAGGACATGCGAAAGGCCACGTTAAAACCCTGTCACCCAAACACACGTGTTTTTTTCAGCGGCCTGGGCGCCGGCCTGCAGTCGTGAGCGTAAGCAATTGGACTAGGTCTAAAGCGCGAATACGTCCAATAATAGCGCTTACGAAGCTATAAAATACGTAAGCAACCGCTAGACAGACAGGAAGGATCTTGACCTTAGGAAACTTATAATACTATTTGAGTTTCCTAAGACTTCCATGCCACGAGCCACCTCCAAAACCGTCCCGAGTGATCCCGCCGTCCGCGAACGCGTGCTGACCGCCGCCCGGACGCATTTCTTCACCTACGGCTACACCGCGCTGCTCATGGACGAACTCGCGGCCGAACTGGGCATGAGCAAGAAGACGCTTTACGTGCACTTCCCGAGCAAGGATGCGCTGGTCAGCGAAATCCTCCGCGGGTTCGTGGCCGAGGTGCGCGGCGCGGCGGACGCGCTCTTCGCCGACGCCTCGCTCAGCTTCACCGTCAAGCTCCGCCGCTTCAGCGAGGCCATGACCCAGCGCTTCCTGCGGATGAACCCGCACATCTTCCGCGACCTGCAACGCTCCGCCCCGCACATCTACCGCCAGATCGAGGAGCTGCGGCACAAGAACATCCCGCACATCTTCGGCCGGATGATGCGGCAGGGCCAGGCGGCCGGCATGGTCCGGACCGACGTGGACCCGGACTTCGCGATCGAATTCTGGCGGCCCGCCGTGCAGAGCCTCATGCATCCCGACACGCTCGAGCGCCTCAATCTGAGCCCGGACCAGATGTTTGCCCAGGCCATTGACCTCTTTTTCGGCGGACTCCTCTCCCCCGCCGGCCGCAAAGACTATGAAAAAAACCTCGCACCCTGATCGCGGTCCGCTGCTCCGGCCGCTCTCCCTGCTCGGCGCCAGCCTGGCCCTGGTTCTCCTGCTCGGCGCCTGCGCGCGCGGCAACCGCCCCGCCGCCGGCGACCTCATCCTCTCCGGCAACCTGGAAGTCACCGACGCCCAGCTCGGCTTCAAGGTCGCAGGCCGCGTCAGCGAGCGCCTAGTGGACGAGGGCGGACGCGTCACCGCCGGCCAGCTCGTCGCCCGGCTCGACGACGCTGAGCAGCAGGACCAACTGGCGTTGCGCCAGGCCGAACTGGCGGGCGCGGAGGCCCTGCTCGCCGAACTCGAGGCCGGCTCGCGGCCACAGGAAATCGCCGCCGCCGAGGCGGCCCTGCGCAGCACCGAGGCGGAACGCGATCGCGTCC
>JBIJDP010000322.1:0-4159 GCA_044344065.1 Opitutaceae bacterium | reverse complement strand
AGCCCGCCTTGGGCGCATCAGGCAGCGACAGCGCCCCGGCATTGGGCCGCCCGGCCTGCTGCACGTAGAGGGCGGCGGCCTGCGAGCGGCGTTTGACCTGCAGTTTTTCAAAGACGTTGATCAGGTAATTCTTCACCGTGTTGTCACTGAGGCCGAGACGTTCGCCCGCCTGCTTGTTGGTGAGGCCCTCGGCCACGCAGGCCAGCACGCGCCGTTCCTGATGGGACAGGCTGGCCAGGTCGCCCTCCGCGCTGCGGCCGTTGCCGCTGCCGCGCAGCATCTTCAGCACCCGGTCGGTGACATCGGGTGCGAGGATGGACTGGCCGGCGGCGACATCGCGAACGGCCTGGATGAGGCCGGCCGGATCCACTTCCTTCATGAGGTAGCCGTGCGCACCGGCATTGACCGCCTCATAGACGAAAGTGTCACTCGAATGCGAGGTGAGGATGATGACCCGGGTGTCCGGATGGCGCAGGAGCATTTCCCGGCAGGCCGTGAAGCCGTTGCCATCGGGGAGCCGGATGTCGAGCAGCACGACGGCAGGTTTCAGCCGGTCGCAGGCGGCAATGGCCTCGGCATTGGAGCCGGCTTCGCCGACGACGTGCAGGTCCGGCGGATCGGCGGACTCGAGCACGATCCGGATGCCCTCGCGGACCAGAATGCTGTCCTCCACCAGCAGGATGCGGATGCCTTGGGGCGGGATGGATTTCATGACTTTTGCGGCAGGGTGAAGACGAAGCGCAGACGGGCGCCGCGGCCTGGTTCCGATTGCAGGGTGAAAACGGCGCCGAGATCCGCGGCGCGCTGGGCGAGATTATCCAGGCCGCGGCCCCGGTTGGTGGTGTCGGATTCCGGGGTGAAGCCCAGCCCGTCGTCGCTGATGTCGAGGGCGGCGTCGCCCTCGGGCGTGCGGGTGAGCGAGACTTGGATGTGCTCGGCGGCGCCGTGGCGCAGGGCATTGCTCACGGCCTCGCGCATGATGTGCAGGGCGTTGGCCCGCTGGTTCAGGGTGAGCTGGCCGGCCAGGTGTTCGTCGATCTCGGCCTTGGTCGTACTCGGGCTGATGCTCTGCATGAATTCCAGGAGGGCCTGCACGGCCTGCGTGAAGCTCTGCTGCCGGAGCGCCTCGGGTTCGATCCCGGTGATGAAATTGCGCACGTCGCGAATGATCTCATTGAGCGTCGCCCGGCATTGGTTGAGGCGCTCGGAGGCCTCGCTCTGTCCGGGCGGGAGCAGCGCGCGGATGCCGGCCAGGCCCATGCCCGTCGCGTAGAGCGCCTGGATCACGCCGTCGTGCAGGTCGCGGCCGAGGCGGGTGCGCTCGTCCATCGTGCGGCGCAGGTCGTTCTCCGCCGCCAGCAGGGCGGTGGCGATGCTCCGGCGTTCCTCAATTTCCCTTTTGAGGGCCTCGCGCTGGGCAAACGAGGTCTCGAGCCGGCGGGCAGTGCCGGCGAACTCATCCTGTCCGGCCAGGAGCGGCGCGAGCGGGGCGGCGCTGTCCTGGGCGAGACTGGCGGCGATAAGATCCAAGGGACGCAGGACCCAGCGGTGCAGGCTGAGGGCCAGGCCGGACAGCAGCAGCAGGCCGAAGCCGAAAAAAACCGCGAGGCCGGGCAGGCCGGGCCACGGCGGGACGGCTTCAATCCCCGGCGGGTAGCTGACCTGCAGGCTGCGTAAGGGACGTCCTTGCCAGTCCGGCAGCAGGCGCGTATGCACGCTGGCTGAAGCGGGTGTGGCGGCGGGATGCAGATCCAGGGTCACGCGGCCCTCGGTGAGGTTGGTCAGCACCTTCAGGTGGTTTTCATCCCAACGTCGTGCAACAAGCAGCCAGCCCCAAGGGGCATGGCCTTCCAGTGGAATGATCGGTTCCACGCATATTTCCAGCAGACCGGCCTCGCTTTCGCTGAAGAAGCGGTGGGTCGGGGGGTTGGCTGTCCAAAGCGCAATGTTGGCGGCGGATACGGGGGGGTGTCCGAGGCCATGGGCGGCTTCAACTTGCACGACCGTGCCCGTGCTGCGCACCACCCAGTAACCGGTGACGTTCGCGGTGGCGATGCCATCGGTATTTTCCGGCAGGGTGAATTGCGTGGGGTCGGTGCGCACGCGGGTCGCGGCGACCTCAGCCCCTTCATTGGCGAAATTGCGCAGCGAAATCCCGGTGGCCGCGAGCCAGTGGTCCAGCTGTTGCTCACGGGTGCGATGCAACAGGGTGGCGTTAAGGGCGGCTTCGCGCCGGTCCAGCCATTGCAGCACCCACATCGCGGAGACGAAGACCAGCAAGGACAGGCCTAACAGTGACGCAAATTTCAGTTTTACGGTCATGCCAGCATCAAGCCAGGTTTGAGCCTATATCGAAGTTCGGTAGAACCAAATGGGTATGTACTGGGTGCGAACTGAAATACATCATGAGGAAAATACCCCTTATTTTGACCTGCGCCTAGGGCCGTCAGGTATGTATAACAGGCCTACATGATAGGCCTGATCGGGCCTATCATGTAGGCAGGCGTATTCGCCGAATCATCCGCACTGTCTACTGGCACGCCATGCCGCTGGCATCAGCGCGCATCCCCCTTCTGGTGCCAATCGGGGTGATGCCGCCAGTCCTTACTTGCCCGGGGGCAGGTCGGAAGCCACCGGCCGGCCAACCTGTTCGACATAGAGCGCCGCAGCCTGCGAGCGTCGTTTCACCTGCAGTTTTTCAAACACGTTGATCAGGTAGTTTTTCACCGTGTTTTCGCTGAGGTTGAGGCGTTCACCGGTCTGCTTGTTGGTGAGACCCTCGGCCACGCAGGCGAGGACCCGTCTTTCCTGGTTCGAAAGGCTGGAGAGGTCGTTGCTGCCTTCCTTGCCGGTATTGCCGGACCGCAGCATTTTCATCAGGCGTTCGGTGATGTCGGGGGCGATAATGGACTGGCCGGAAGCGGCCTTGGTGATCGCCTCGAGCAGCGTGGGCGGGTCCACCTCCTTCATGAGATAGCCGTGAGCCCCGGCGATGACGGCATTGTAGACGAGGTTGTCGTCCACGAACGAGGTCAGCACCAGCACGCGGGTTTCGGGTGCTTCCGTGTGGATGCGGCGGCAGACATTGATGCCTGAATCGTCGGGCAGGCGCAGATCGAGCAGGACGACATCCGGCCGGAGTCGCAGGACCTCGGTCATGGCGGCGGCGGCGCTGGCGGCTTCGCCCACCACCTCGATGGCACCCTGCTCGCTGTGTGCGTCGATGACTGATTTCACGCCGCGGCGGACGAGTGCGCTGTCATCGACCAACAGGACCCGGATGGTTGAAGTCATGGATTTCATAGGGGGTGGGGGAAGCGGACAGTGACGAGCGTACCTTGGCCTGGGACTGAACTGACCTGTAATGTGCCGGCAACTTGGAGGGCGCGTTCGGTCATGTAGTCAAGGCCGTGTCCGCCCTGCCGGGGGGCGGCGGGATCGAACCCCCGGCCATTGTCATGGATGCTGAGCACCGCGTGGTCCTCGGCCGGTTGCAGCCGGAGCGTGACCGTGTCGCCCCGGCCATGGCGCAGGGCGTTGCTCAGTGCCTCCCGCACGATGTACAGCAGCTGGGTGCTGCGCTCGACGGCAAGGCCGGCGGCGAGTGCTTCGTCAATGTCCAGTTTGAAGGTTGTGGGATGCGCCGTCTGCATGAACTCCACCAGCTGCCGCACGGCCTTGCCGAAATCCTTTTTCTCCGCGTCGGCCGGCTCCAGCCTCGTGATGAAACTGCGCAGTTCACGGATGGAGGCGTTGAGCTCGGTGCGGGCCAGGTCCAGCTGGGTTTCCGCCTGCTCCGGCTTGCGCCGCAGCAGGGGACCGATGCTGGCGAGGTTCATGCCGATCGCATAGAGGGCCTGGATGAGGCCGTCATGCAGGTCCCGGCTCAGCTGGGCGCGCTCCTCCATCGTGCCTCTCAGTTTTGCGCGATCCTGAAAGGAGCTTCGCACGAGGCCGGCGACGCGGCCGAGTTCGGAACGCTCATCATAGTAGGGTTCGAGCGGGACCAGGTTGCCCGTGGCCAGGCTTTCGCTGATCCCGCCGACGGGACGCAGGACCCAGCGGTAGGTGAAATAGACCACGAGGAGGATGGCGAGGGACCCGAAGGCGATGAAGATCACGGATTCCCAAACGTCCGTTTCGCTGACCTGGCTCATTT
>JBIJDP010000321.1:0-4160 GCA_044344065.1 Opitutaceae bacterium | reverse complement strand
GGCGGCCCGCCCGCATTGGATGAACGAAGCGGACGAGCCGTCCGCGCTCCCAGGCCCGATCAGTTCAACAGGAGGGAACGGAGAGAACAGAGGTGAACTCAGGATTTCTGCTGACTCTGTTGTCTCCGGTAAGACAACTCAGAGCAGCGAACCCTGTTCGCCCATCGCGGCTTTCAGGCCGATGGCGTGGTAGCCCTTCGACGTGAGGACGCGGCCCTGCGAGGTGCGCTGGAGATAACCCTCCTGGATGAGGAAGGGCTCGTGCACTTCCTCGAGGGTCTCGGTCTCCTCGCCGACGGCGATGGCGATGGTGCTCATGCCGACGGGGCCGCCCTTGTAGTTCTCGGCCATGACGCGGAGCATGCGCTTGTCCATCTCGTCGAGGCCGGCGGCGTCAATCTCGAGCAGCTCGAGCGCGGCGGCGGCGACGGGCTGGGTGATCTTGCCCTTGGCGCGTTCCTGGGCGAAGTCGCGGACGAAGTTGATGAGATTGTTGGCCACGCGCGGCGTGCCGCGGGCGCGGGTGGCGATCTCCTTGGCGCCGCCGTCGTCGATCGCGACCTTCAGCAGTCCGCAACTCCGGCGGACGATGCTCTCCAGCGTCGGATGGTCGTAGTAGTCGAGGCGGGTCTGGAGCGTGAAACGCGAGCGGAGCGGGGCGGTGAGCAGGCCGCTGCGGGTGGTGGCGCCGATGAGGGTGAAACGCGGGATCGTCAGCCGCACGCTGCGGGCGTTGGGGCCCTGGTCGATCATGATGTCGAGGCGGAAGTCCTCCATCGCGGAGTAGAGATACTCCTCGACCGTCTTCGGGATGCGGTGGATCTCGTCAATGAAGAGGATGTCGCCCTCCTCAAGGTTGGTGAGGAGTCCCGCGAGGTCGCCGGCCTTTTCCACGACGGGGCCGGAGGTGACGCGGACATTCCGGCCGAGCTCGTGGCCGAGGATGAAGGCGAGGGTGGTCTTGCCCAGGCCGGGCGGGCCGCTGAGGAGGATGTGGTTGAGCGCCTCGCCGCGCTTCTTGGCGGCGCCGACCATGACCTGCAGGCGTTCGACGGTCTTGGGCTGGCCGGTGAAGTCGGCGAACGTCAGCGGCCGCAGCGCGGCCTCCGCCGGCGAGACCGGCGCGGCCAGCGCATTGCTGATAAAGCCAAGACCTTTGTTGGATTCAGGGGCGGGCATGAAGGGTGATTAAGCGCGAAGACGCGAAGACGCGAAGTTCAATCGCAAAGTGAAAGTTTGGGTTCTGAAAGACAGCATGACTTTGCTCCGATGCGTCATTGGGCGATATCTAGTGTCTTAGTTTAAGCGCGAAGACGCCAAGGTGCGAAGTTCGAACGCAAAGTGGGGGTTTGGATTCTGAAGGAAAAAGCAAACTCAGCGGGGTAGGGTTCAAAAACATTCAATTCCTTTGCTCCGATCTTTGCGCCTTCGCGGCTTTGCGCTTAGTCCCTACTTCCATTCGACCTCGGCGCCGAGGCTGCGGAGGTTTTCGACGAAGTTGGGGTGGGCGCGGCGGATGGTGTCGGCGTTCTTCACGATGCTGCGGCCGGGGATGCTCGCGGCGACCATGTAAAGGGCGACGGCGGCGCGGATGATGTAGGGGGCCTCGACGGTGGCGGGGTGCAGCGGGCGGTCGCCGAAGATGATCACGCGGTGAGGATCGCTCACGACGACATGCGCGCCGAACTTCACGAGCTCGGGCATCCAGGTGAAGCCGCCCTCGTAGACCTTGTTCCAGAACATCACGTCGCCCTTGGCGCGCACCGAGAGGGCGAGCATGCAGGGCAGGAGGTCCACCGGGAAATACGGCCACGGCGCCGCCTCGATGCGGGGCAGCAGGTTGGCGGTGTAGGGCTGCTCGACGACGAGCTTCTGATTTTTGCGCACGATGGCGGTGTCGCCCTGGTGCTCGATCTTCACGCCGAGCTTGGCAAAGGCGCGGCCCATGAGGTCGAAGTGGTGGGGGAGGGAATTCCGGACCTTCACCTCGCCGCCGGTGATGGCGCCGAGGGCGAGGAAGGTGACGACCTCGTGGTGGTCGGAATTGATCGTGAAGGTGCCGCCGCGGAGGGACTTCACGCCGGTGACGGTGAGCTGGCTGGTGCCGAGTCCGCTGATCCTGGCGCCCATGCCGGCGAGCACGCCGCAGAGATCCTGCACGTGGGGTTCGCTGGCGGCGTTGATGAGGATGGATTCGCCGTCGGCAAGCGCGGCGGCCATGACGAAGTTTTCCGTGGCCGTGACCGACATGTAGTCGGGCCAGTGGCGCGCGCCCTTGAAGCGGCCCTTCAGCGCCATGGTGAGGGCGCCGTTGTGGGCGATGCGCGCGCCGAGTTTTTCCAGGATTTCCAGGTGCGGGTCGAGTTCGCGGATGCCGAGGGAGCAGCCCTTGGCGTTGGTGGGGATGGCGATCTTCTTCATCCGCTGCAGGAGCGGCGCGAAGAGCAGCACGGCGGAGCGCATGCCGGCGGGCAGCTCGCCGTTGAGGCGGCGCACGTCGAAGGTGGAGTGGTCCAGGTCGATGCGGCCGGCGGCGCGGTTCCAGACGACCTGCGAGCCCTGCTCGCTGAAGAAGCTCACGAGCTTCTCGACGTCGGTGATGTTGGGGACGTTGCGCAGCGTGACCTTTTCATCCGTGAGCAGCGTGGCGCACAGGATGGGCAGCGCGGAGTTCTTGTTGCCGGAGGGGGTGATGGTGCCCGAGAGGGGCTTGCCGCCGTTGACGATGAGATCGGCCATACCTCAGTAGGCTTCGGCGGTTTGGCGGTTTGCGCCAACAAAAAAGGCGTCCGGGGGAACGGACGCCTTGAAGGGTTTATTGGATCGGCGGCTCAGATGGCGCCGCCGCCCTGCTGGCCGTCGGACCGGGGATCGCCCCCGCGGTCGCCGCGGAAACGTCCGCGACCGCCGCGACGGCGACGGCGTTGACCGCCGTCCTCACCGCGCTCGCCGCGGAATTCGCCACCCTGGCCTTGACCCGGGCCCGGGCCCTGGCCCTGCGGCCGGCCACCCTCCTGGGGACCACCCTGGGGCTGCTGGCCGTCGCGCGGACCGTTGTAATTCTGCCGGCCGCGGCCGCCGCGATGACGGCGGCGACCATGACGGAACTCGCCGTCGCGGTCGCGACGGAAGTCACCGGGCTGTTCCTGCGGCTTGACGGGTTCGGCACCGCCGAAGAGGCCCTTGAGCCAGGCAAAGAAGCCGCCGGATTTCTTCGGCGCCTCGGGGGCCGGGGTCTCGCGGGGCGGGAGCGGCGCACGCGGCTCGCGCGGCTCGAGCGCGGGATCGCGCGGGGCGCGCGGCTCGAAGCTGCGGGGCTCGCGGCGTTCCGGGCGGAAGTTCGGGCGGTCGTCGCGGCGGGGCTGCGAACCGGATTCCCAGCTCTGCGCGGGGCGCTTGGTTTCCTCGGGCGGGAGGATTTTCAGCTCCGGTTTGGCCGCGGCGGGTGCCGCCGGGGTGGCGGGGCCGGCCTCGGTGGCGGGGGCGTTGAAAGGGAAGAGTTCCTGCGCGGCGGCGGCGGCGACGGGCGCCTGGGCCGGGGCGGGAGCTTCTTCCCGGATGGCGACGGGTGCGGGGGCGGCCGGCGGGGGCGCGTCCGGCGCCGGGGCGACGGACGGGGCGGGCTCGTTGGTGACAGGCGCGGCCACGGACGTCTCGCCCGTGAACGGATTCTTGTACTCGCTCTTCGGGCTGATGACCGCGATGGAGCTGGGCTGATAACCGGCGGGAGCGGCGGGAGCGGCTGACGCGGTGGCGGGGCTGGGGCGTTTGCCGCGGAGGAGACCTGAGCCGCGGGTGGAGCCGAACGTACCGAACGGCTGGGTGGCGCCGGCGGCGGGAGCCGCGCTGGCGTTGTCCGGGGAGGCTGAAGCGCTCGCGCCGGACGTTGCTGGATCTGACATGGTTGTGTTGTGTTTTGTTTTGATAAGGCGCTCATCCCGCAAAGGGGGGAGAACAGCCGGTGGGAGGGCTGGCGGAGCGCGGGGAACGCGCTCGACATCAGCCATAAGGTTGCAATGTCGCCCGTCCCCTCTGCTGCGGCAACCTCAAATTCCGGCGCGGCGCGGCTGGTGGCGGTGCCGGTGGTTCAAGTGGTTGCGGGGACAACGGGTTGGGAAGGGGGAGGGGGAGGGAAACGCTTAACGCTTAACGTTTAACGC
>JBIJDP010000444.1:0-3315 GCA_044344065.1 Opitutaceae bacterium | reverse complement strand
CCATTCGCAACGTAGCGCTAGAGGGCGGGTTGAAAACCCGCCCTACGTCCCAACCCTGATCTCCCATGCCCCAACTCACCAGCGTCAACGCCTATGACTACGGCCTGATCGCGCTCTATTTTGCCATCGTCATCTGGGTCGGTTTTTATTCGGCCCGGAAGAACAAGGGCACGGACGACTTCTTCAAGGCCGGCGGCCACGTCCCCTGGTTCATGGCCGGCGTGTCGAACTGGGTCTCCGGCTTCTCCGCCTTCATGTTCGTGGCGGCGGCCGGCTACACCTACAAGCACGGCTCCGGCGCACTGATCATCTTCACCTCCGCCTTCTGGGCCTACCTTGCCGGTGCGTGGTATTTCGGCCCGGCGTGGCGCCGGGCGCGCATCGCGGCGCCGCTGGAGTTTCTCACCAAGCGCTATTCGCCCTCGACGACGTATTTCTACACCGTCACCGCCATCCTGCCGCAGATCCTCGGCATCGCGCAGGGTCTCTACATCCTGTGCATCTTTGTCTCCGCCGCGCTGGGGCTCGACCGCGAGGTGTTCCACATCGCGGGCTTTGAACTCACCGGCCTGCAACTGTGCATGGTGAGCGTCGGCGTCGTGATGATCTTCTACAGCGTCATCGGCGGACTCTGGGCGGCCGTGCTCTCCGATGCCGTGCAGGGGGTGATCATCCTCGTGATGTCGCTGCTGATCTTTCCCATCTCGCTCAACTACGTCGGCAACGGCGGCGGCCTCTTTGCGGGCATGGAGCGGCTGTTTTCCGAACTGCCGCGCGAATACCTGGTTCCGCACGGCCAGCCCGTGAACCTCGCGTTCATGAGCGCATACATCGTCAGCGTCTTCCTCGGCTACAACGTCGCCTGGCACCTCGTGCAGCGCTACAACAGCGTATCCAGCGAACGCGACGCGAAGAAAATGGCCTTTCTCTGTGCGTGGCTCTCGCTCTTCGGTCCGCTGCTCTGGGTGCTGCCCGTGATGGGGGCCAAGCTCATCTTCCCCGACATGGCGCTGCTCTGGCCCAACCTGCTGGCACCGGAGGAGGCCTCGTTCGTGAGCCTGGCGATGCTGTTGCTGCCGCATGGCATGATCGGCTTCGTGGTGGCGGCCATCCTCTCGGCTACGCTCGGCCAGGCCAACGACGCCTTCAACTGGTTGGCGGCGGCGACGACCAAGGATGTGTACGTGCCCCTGCGGCGGCGCTGCGGCTTTGGCGAGTGCTCCGACAAGCACCAGCTGCGCATCGCGCAAGGCACCATGCTCGTCGTCGGTGTCTCCGGCGTGGCCATGTCCTTCATCATCTCGAAGCTCGGCGGCGCCTTCGACTTCGGGCTCAAGTATTACTCGATGGTCGGTCCGGCCTTCATGATGCCCGTGCTGCTCGGCCTCGTCTACCGCCGGACCCCGTGGTGGTCGGGCATCGCGGCCTGTACCGCGGCGTTCACGCTGTCTATCGGCCTGTTCGTCCTCGATGTGTGGCCCCAGCATGCGTATCCGCGCAACGTCTTCAGCGCCGTGCTCGCCTCAACGGTCGTGTTCGTGATCTCCGCCTTCTGGTACCGCGCGGACGACCCGAAGAGCGCCAAGGCCATCCAACTCGACCGCGATTTGCGCACGCCGGTGGAAGACACCCCGATGCCGGTCGGCGGCGGCCTGCGCGACTACGCCATGCTCGCCTGGGTGTCGGCCATCCTCGGGGCCGTGCTGCTGCTCTGCTGGTTCCTGCCGGCGCGTCCGCCGGCCTATGCGTCGGTCAACGTCGCCGCGGGCCTTCTCCTCTTCCTCATCGCCGGCCTCCTCTGGCGCGTCTCACGGCCAAAGGCCGGAGTGTAACCACGGCCATGGCGAATTTAAGCGCAAAGTCGCTAAGACGCGAAGGACTGACATTAAGGAGCCTCTGAAAAACGAATCTGTAACTCAGGAAAGCAGGAAAGAGATCCCGTTTGCCCTCACTTTCCAGTGTTCCTGAGTTCCAGATATAACCCGGTATAAGTTTTTCAGAGCTTCCTTAACCGCAATGAACGCATTGAGCGCATAGTACGGACATGGGAATCTACTTCTATGTGTTCTTTGCGTTCTTTGCGGTTAAACCGGTTTGGGCCCTGAAAAGCTTTTCATCTGTTTTTTTAGTTCTTAGCGCCTTCGCGTCTTTGCGCTTAATTCTGGCTGACGCGAGTGATTGTAGTTTACTCATTCACCCATGCCTCCTGTCAAAATACCCGCCTCGTATTACCAGCAGTTTGATGCCGATTACACGCGTGCCGTGCCGGCCGAGGGTTATGGCGGCTGGAAGCAGGCCGACATCGAAATCGCACCCGAGCACACGGCGCTCGTCATCATGCACGCGTGGGAGGCCGGCTCGATGGAACAGTGGCCGGGCTGGCGGCGGTGCGTGGAATATCATCCCCGGGCGCTCAAGATCCTGGCGGAGATCTTTCCGCCGCTGCTGCAGGCCGTGCGCGCCTCGACGCTGCCGGTGTTCCACGTCGTCGGCGGACTCGACTACTATTCACACCTGCCGGGCTACCAGAAGACCCTGAAGCTCGCCGGACCGTCACCCAAATATGCCGGCGTGACCAAGGATCCCGTATTCGAGAAGCTGGAAAAATTCCGGGGCGAAAATGTGTTCGTCGGTGCGCACAACCGCGCCGATGTCGATGCCGGTTGGAAATTCCTCAACTTCGCCCCGGAGGCGCGGCCGGTGGGGGACGAGTATATTGCGGAGGATGGACACCAGCTGGCCGCCGTGTGCCGGGCGACGGGGGTGAATCACCTTGTTTACATTGGCTTTGCCATCAACTGGTGCCTGCTCATGTCGCCCGGCGGCATGGTGGACATGGGCCGTTATGGCGTCATGTGTTCAACCATTCGTGAGGCCGTGACCGCCGTGGAGAACGCCGAGACCGCCCGGGACCAGCGCGAAAAACAGCAGGCGCTGTGGCGCGTGGCGATCAACTCCGGTTTTGTGTTCGGTTTGAAGGACTTTACCGCGATGGTGAAAGCGCTCCCGCGAAGGAAGTGATGGAGTCTGGATTTTAAGGAAGCTCTGAAAAACCCATTCCAGATTCGTTGTCATAAGCTCCTTAAGCGTAAAGCGCCGCCGTCGCCGAGGCTATGGCGGGGCAGGGTCGTCCGGGTGTGATTTGGTCAAACGGCGGCTGAGAAAGATTTAGATTCAGGTTGTTTGATGGGGCGGGCATGGGCATTGGTAGCCGCGCGGTGAAATCGTTTTTGCGAACCCCACCACCATGACGACTATTTCACCCCGGCACCTGAAATGGCAGATGTTTGCCACTTCATCCACGGCGCTGTTCCT
>JBIJDP010000319.1:0-4181 GCA_044344065.1 Opitutaceae bacterium | reverse complement strand
GTTGGAGAGCACGGCGAGCGCGCCGTCATTGCCCATCGAGCCGATGGCCTCGACGCCGTCGCGCGCCATCGGGGTGATGATGATGCGCTCGTCCTCGTTGGTGTAGCCGAAGGCGATCTGGCGCTGGAGGAGGGTCTCGTGGTCGGGCGCGGGGACGGAAGGCGCCTCCGGCAGGTCCTCCAGGTGTAGATGGTGTTCCTTGATCCAGTCGGCGTAGGGCCGCTCGGCGGCCAGCTGCTGCTTGACCTCCTCGTCCTCGATGATGCGACCCTGCACGGTGTCCACGAGGAACAGCCGGCCGGGCTGCAGGCGGCCCTTGCGCAGGATGTCCTGCGGCGGGATGTCGAGCACGCCGGACTCCGAGGCCATGATGACGAGGCCGTCTTTGGTCACGCAGAAGCGCGAGGGGCGCAGGCCGTTGCGGTCAAGGATGGCGCCGATCTGCCGGCCGTCGGTGAAGGCGATGGCCGCGGGGCCGTCCCACGGTTCCATCAAGCAGGCATGATACTGATAGAAGGCGCGCCGCGCCGGGTCCATGTGCGGGTCGCCCGACCACGGCTCGGGAATCATCATCATGACCGCGTGAGCCAGGGGCCGGCCGGCCAGGACGAGCAGTTCGAGCGTGTTGTCGAACATGGCCGAGTCGCTGCCGTTGGGGTTCACGATGGGCAGGATTTGGCTGACATCGTCGCCGAAGACATCGGTGTCAAAGAGCGCCTCGCGGGCGTGCATCCAGTTGATGTTGCCGCGGAGGGTGTTGATCTCGCCGTTGTGCGCGATGTAGCGGTACGGGTGCGCGCGGTCCCAACTCGGGAAGGTGTTGGTGCTGAAACGCGAGTGCACCAGGCCGATGGACGTCTCCATCGCGGAATCGGAAAGATCGGGAAAATACTTCGCGAGCTGGTCGGTGAGCAGCATGCCCTTGTAGACGAGCGTGCGGCTGGAGAGGCTGGTGACGTACCACTGCTCGGCGCCCGCCATGGTCGAGGTGCGGATTTCTGAGTAGCTGCGCTTGCGGATGAGGTAGAGCTTGCGCTCGAAGCTGAGCTCGTCGGTCACGCCGTCGCCGCGGCCGATGAAGATCTGGCGCATGAACGGCTCGCAGGACTTGGCGGTCTCGCCGAGCGAGGCGTTGTTGGTCGGCACGGTGCGCCAGCCGAGGAAGTGCTGGCCTTCCGACTGGATGATGCGCTCGAAGGCCTGCTCGATCTTGCGGCGGACCGTCGGGTTGCGCGGGAGAAAGATGATGCCGCAGCCGTATTCGCCGAGGGCCGGCAGGGAAAAACGGGCCTTCCTGGCGGCTTCGAGCAGGAACTGGTGGGGCATCTGCAGGAGCACGCCGGCGCCGTCGCCCGTGTTCGGCTCGCTGCCGGCGGCGCCGCGGTGGTCGAGGTTGGTCAGCACCTGCAGCGCCTGCTGCAGGATCTGGTGCGATTTGCGCCCGTGCATGTCCGCCACGAAGCCGACGCCGCAGGCATCGTGCTCAAAGAAGGGATCGTAAAGGCCCTGCTTGGCGGGCCGGTGGTTGAACTGCGTCGGAGTGGAGGGCTGGCTGGACATGGAAAGGGGGCGCGGGGCGTTCGACATCAGGATAGACTGGTTCAGGAGCTGGATTTATGCCGCTTTCCCAAGGAAGGAAACGCTGACGGTGGCGGGCGGAAGGTTAGGTATGGGGACAAAAAAAAGGCCGGTCGCGATTCGCGAGAGCCGGCCCGGAGCGTTTGGTTTGCGGTGAGCTCTCAGCGTTAGAAGAAGCGGACGGTTTTGGTGGCCATTTTGGCGTGTTCGGCGTCCGAGCAGCCCGTGTTGGTGGGCACTTCGGTCGCGGCTTCGGTCGGTTTCACAAGGTCGTTGCTGAGCAGGTAATTCTCCACTTCCTCGCCGGAAATGTCGGCGAGCATTACGCCGTCGATTTCGACGCAGGGGGAAAGCGGCTGGCCGGACTTCTGCACCATCTCGGCGTAATTCTCGCGGTTGTTGATGATAGCGATGTCTTCAAAGGCGAGGCCGTGCTTGCGGAGGATGGCGCGAACGCCGTTGGACCATCCACAGTGCGGCTTAAGATAGGCTTTGATATTCATGCGATAGGATGACGCGGGACAAAAGTCGCGCAAGGTATAGGGTGCGATTTTCCACGGGCAAGAGGAACTTTAGGAAATCTTTGGCATATCCCCGCTCGCGCTTATGACCGTCGCAGTCCGCGGCGGAAGGACGTGGGCGCCTGGCCGGTCTGCCGGCGGAACTGACGCGAGAAATAAAAGATGTCCTGAAAGCCCAGCGCCTCGGCGATCATGCCGACCGTCAGGTCCGACTCCGCCAGCAGTTGCCGCGCCCGCCCCACCCGCGCCTGGATCACAAAATCCTGCGGGCGCAGTCCGGTCACCTTGAGGAACACGCGGGAAAAATGATCGGGGCTGTAACCGGCCGCCCGCGCCAGCTCGGCCACGGGCGGCACCCGGCCCGGACTCTCGCGAATTTGCGCCGCCACACGCAAAATCAGGTCGCGGTGGCGCAACTCGGTGCCCGGCCCGTGCCGGGCGTCCGCGGCCGCATGCTCGCGGACTAGTTCCATCAGCAGGCCGCCCAGGAGCGCGGCGCCCACCGGCGCGCCGGCGTGTTCCGGGGCAAGTTCGATGATGCGCCGCATGACCCCGTCCACGAATTCCACCTGCCGGGTGCGCAGCACTTCGAATGGCGGGGTGAAAGCGGATAAAGGCAAATCACGCGGCGGTGTCACCAGCTCGAAGTGGATGAAATTAACCCCCAGCCGCTCCACCGAGTCCTGCTCGGCCTCATAACGCCGGCCCGGCCGCATCCAGACACAGGTGCCCGGGACCAGCGGCACCTCCTCCCCCTCGATTGCCATGAGCCCGCGGCCGGCCCAGACGTACCAGAGGTCAAAATCGTGCAGCCCCCGCGACCAGTCCCGGCCCAGGTGCCAGCCGGGCTCGCAGCGGACGCGCCCCACCTGGTGCAGGCGCGGTTCGCAGTGGTGGCGGGCAATTTGAAACATAACGGATAAACACAAATAATTAGCGGGGCCGTGCATGGCTGCGCAATCCCGTTTCTGGCACCTTCGCCGGCCTCAACCCCATGAGCACACCCGTCGCGACCGCCCTTCAATTTGATCCCGGTGCCACCATGCACGCTCCCGAGCTTTACCAACCGGTGGCCACCGGTTTCGGGGTCGAGCATCTCGAGGATATCGGTCCGCGGGAGATCGCCTTCTACCGCGAGCACGGCTACCTGATCGTGCGGCAGGCCTTCACCCCGGGCGAAACCGCCGCGGCGCTGCAGGGACTCGTGGATCTCATCATGGGCAAACGTCCCGATTTCACCGGGGTTCTTTTCGAAGCCGCCGCCAAGGAAATTCTCCCGACCCTTTCCGCCGACCAGCGCCAGGATGCCGTCCGCAAACTCTGGTATTTTGTGAATTTCGACGAGCGGCTGAAGGCGCTGTCCCATCACCCCAAGCTGCTGGCCGTCGTGCAAAAACTGATCGGCGACCGCCCGCCCTTCATGTTTCAGGACATGGCTTTGGTGAAACCGCCCCGCCTCGGCCGCGAAAAGCCGTGGCACCAGGACCACGCCTACTTTGATTACCCGCTCGGCACGCCGGTCGTCGGGGTCTGGATCGCCCTCGACGAGGCCACCGTCGAGAACGGCTGCATGCAATTCATGCCCGGCCGCCACCGGCAGGGTCCGAAAATCCATTTCCAGCGCCGCGACTGGCAGATCTGCGACACCGAGATGCTCGGCGCCAAATCCGTCGCCGCCCCGCTTCAGCCCGGCGGCCTGCTCCTCTTCGACGGTTTGCTGCCGCACGGCACCCCGCACAATTCCTCGCCCAAGCGCCGCCGCGCGCTGCAATACCACTACACGGCGGAAAATGTCGTGAAGTCCTCGACCGAGGAGCGCCTGAAGCACTTCGGTAGCGAGGGCAAGAACGTCACCTGCTGAGGTTTCTCTGGGAGCACGACCGCCCTCGGTCGCAATCGTGCGCCCGGCACGAAAACTTCAGAAACCCCAAACCCGCCCGCCGTGCCGGGAATGGGATCGATGTGATAAATGTGATCGGTTGAAGTGACGCCTGCGATCAATTGCAACCGAGGGCGGTCGCGCTCCCAGGGGCCATCGGCGCGCCGCGCCCCCACACTTTCGCCTAGCTCCCTCCGACGGCG
>JBIJDP010000500.1:0-3003 GCA_044344065.1 Opitutaceae bacterium | reverse complement strand
TGGCCTCGACGAATCGCGGCTGAAACTGATGCACGAAATAGATGATCCCGCGCGAGCCGTTGATGATGCTCATCCAAACCTGCGACCGGATGTGCTCCGGATTTACGATTGCGTCAGGGTTCTTGACCTTGCTGGCGCCAATAGTGTTCCACACTGCTTTCCCGGGGCCAGCCCAATTTACCAGCCGTTTCACGCCGCTCGCCACCACTTCCAACCGCCCGGCCAATGCAGGATCCGTTTCTGCCGCTGGATAGATATCAAAGGCAACAATGTCACCGGCCTTGACGTACTGCGGGTAGTCCTCCGGGTGCCCCGTCCGGTTGCCGCGCCCCTTCCAGGGGTCCCACGCCACCCCCTTGCCGAGGCCCATGAGAACAGGTCGCACAGGATCGCGTGATCGCATCGTACGGTAGCGCTCCTGCATTTCTGCTGGCGGAACAGGTGAGCCCCAACCGAAGCGTGCCATTCCTAGCTTTCCAAAAACAGGTTTCGCATTATCCGGTTCATCCTCCTGTAGCCAGCCGACGACTATGTCGCGGTTTGGATCGGACAGCCCGATCTCGTTCTGTTCGCTGATTACGGGCATCCCGGCCCGCTTCAGCGCCGCCAGTTGCGCTGACGTGGGCCCTTTCCAGAGGCCCACGTAGAGATTTATCCCCAGATCCTTAAATCTCTTCGCATGCACGGGCTGCTGCAGCCAGACGCCGATAGGGAAGGTCTCCGGGGGGAACGGATGTGGCAGAGGTCCGGCGGCTGCTTCAACTGCGAGACCCAGCAATATCCAGCCCAGTGGGAACTTGCACTGCCCCATCAGGGCCGAGGATCTTGATGGATATCAGTCAGTCCGGCACGTAGGCCGGAATCTGCCCGACGAATTTCGATGCAAAGCGCTTCAGTCGCTCATCACCCGCATTCAAGTCCTCTCCCGGCCGCACCTCGGTCACCAGTCGAATCAGCGCACCATCGGTCCGGTTTTCCAGCAGGGAAATACGCACGAGGTCCAGCCGGGCCAGCATTTCCTCGCGATAAACCCGCGAGCCCTGCTTGAGCCAGTAATAGGAAATCACCTTGCGTTGACCCAGGCCGGTGACGAGGCGATTTACAACGAGCGAATTCCCCGCACCCCCGATGGTCGCGGTGTTCTGGGTTTCGATAACCCAGCCACCGCCCGGGATGCAGACCTTGGGAGAATGCGGAATCTGGCCATGGCGCTGGTTTTCATAGTAGGAAACATAGGCGTTTACCACGCCGCCAGACGCGGCAGAAAAATCGCCATAGAAGTACTCGGAGGCACCGGCGACCTCTTCGACCAACGAGGGCAGGCGATCCACACGTGCCGTCCACTCCCCGATCTGCAACGGAAAATCATTTAAGGACTTTCGCTCGGGAACCTGCTCGCCGCGTCCGGAAAGGCCGACTGAAGCCGCAACGGCCAGGACCATCAACGCGTTAATCGACCAAATCGCGGCCTCGGGCAAACGATAGTGGCCGGCCTGTCTCGTCGCCGGGGCGCCGGTGTCCGCCTGCCACGAAAAAACCTCCTGCAGGCCCGGTCGGCCCGGCAGCAACCTGACCAGCAACCAGATCACTCCAAGCAGCAGCATCGATGCCAGGATGAATACCACCCAGCCCTCGAAGAAATGCAGAAAGCCTTCTGTATGTGCGGCACCGCCGCTTTCGACCAGTATGCCGGTGACAGCGATGCGAAAACTGTTCATGAAAATCGTGATTGGAATGGTCACCAGAAACACCGCCCAGCGCATCCACAATGGTGCAGCACGCATCATGAAGCCGGCGATGGCACCGAGGCTCAGCAGAGGGAAGAGGTAGCGCAGCCCGGCACAGGCCTCGGCCACCAATAGCTTCGTTCCACCCATGTCGAGCACATTGCCCTCGAGATAGACGCTGCCACCCAGCAAGCGGATGATCCACACCCCCAGTTTCGACGAGATCAGTTGCAACTCTGACGTGACCATGGGGCCCAGCGGGTTAGGCAGGGGAAACAGCAGCGGCACGATCAGCAGCGGTACTAGCAACTTGCGGACGAACCCGAAGCCTCCGGCTGCCATGACGGCGGCAAGGCCAAACAACCATAGACCATAATATGCAATCAGGGGTATACCGCCTGCTTGTCCGATTACGGCAAAGACAAACGCGGCGACCGCCATGGCCATGGACAAACCGGCGTTGCCGGGCAAGGCGGGGCGATAAGCGCTCCAACGCCGGGCCACCAGATAGGCCAGGACCGCCACCACCATCAGGCCGTGGCCGTACTCGTCACTCTGCGACCAGATCAGTAACAGACCCGACTGGATCATCAGTCCGAGCAGGCCGAGCCCAAACGTAAGCCACAGCGCACCTTGACGGCTTGTCAGCCAGCCCTGCCAGTCCAATCGTTGGTTCATGCTTCAGCCCGATCTGGTTAAGAAGACCCGTTGGAGTCGCTATCGGCATTATGCCAAACGAAGGCCTTCCGGCCGGCGCCGACTTTGCAAAAATTGCAGTGACGCTAACTTCGCGAAGACAAATCCTTTTCCCATCGATAGTGGGCCAGGTTCTTCATGCGCCGCCGCGCCAGCCAGCGGGAAGCAAAATTCACATAGAGATACACCGCAAGCTTCGGCCACTTGAGCGGATTGCTGAGCAAATCCCGCATCGCCCCGGAATAATCCTTTGCTTCATTAGCCATCAGTTCTGGATGCTTGATCGCCAGCTCCATGCCTCCCAGCCGGCTACGTGTCTTGATCTTGAGCAACCAGCCCAAGGTGGAAGGTGCCTGAACAAAAGACTGCGCAGTCGCAACCCGGCCACGTTCTTCTTCACGGTACATGGCCCGAACATAGCCATCATCGGCAATCAACGCCGGAAATTCCTCAAACCGTGCCCGCCCCGCTTTCGAGAGGGCATATACCCCCGCCCCGATCATGCCGCTGCGGCAATAGGGCAGCGACAGCCAGATGTCGTAATAGGCCCGCACGGGCCAACTTGCACCCGCGAGGTTCA
>JBIJDP010000318.1:0-4194 GCA_044344065.1 Opitutaceae bacterium | reverse complement strand
CCGGTGGCGGGTCGTTGGGCTGGTGCAGGGTGAGATAGGTGCGTCCGTCGAAGCCATTGAAGAGCATCGCATGGCCGCCGTCCTCATTGAACAGCGGTACCGGATCGAACCTCCACGGACCTTCCAGTCGGCCCGAGGCGGAGCGGGCGATGCCGGTGGCGTAGCCCTTGTCCGTCCAACTGGAGAAGAGCAGGCAAAATTCGCCCGCTTTCGTCCGGAACGGCCACGCACCATCGGCGACAAAACACGGCGGCTGACCCTGCGGCCCGTGCTCTTTCTGCCACGGTGGCGAGCGGACCCACGGGGCGGCATTGACGGGAAAAAGATCAATGGCGGCCCCGTCCGCGGCGCCAAAGTCCTCGCGCAGCGGAATTGCCGAATAGCGTCCGATGATGACTTGTGGCCAGTCGCGACTAAAGATCATCCAAGGCCGTCCATCCGCGGCCACGTGCAGCGTGCCGTCGAGGCACTCGAAATCGGCGGGTGTCACCGGTCCGTCGCTATGCGGGACAAAGGGTCCGAAGGGATGATCGGCGACGAGAATCTGTGTGCCACGATGCACCGTGGCCGACTTGAAGCTGGCGAACATGTAATAGCGACCGCGCCAGGCGTGAACTTCCGGCGCCCAGAAATGCAGCGTGCCCCAGAAACCCTTTGGCGGACGGAAGGCCGGGTAGGGGCCTTCCCAATGAATCAGATCGCGACTGCGGTAGGCATCAAAGCCCGTGCCGGGGTGATCACCCCAAGGGATCTCATCCGTCGTGCCGTAGAGATAGTAAAGTTGCTCGGACACAACTGGCAGCACGAACGGGTCGCGGATTTTGATGTCGTTGGCGCGCATGGAAGGATCGGGTGTGTTTCCAAAGCCGACTTTATCCAGCCAATTGCGCGGCAATCCAATCTTTCTGGCGGCGCGATCGAGATTCAGTTTGTGGGGCGGGAATTTCGATCCCCGCCTGGGAGCGCGACCGCCCTCGGTCGCAATCATGCGCCAACCTATCCAAGCCGAGAAAGAGAACGAGAAAGATTGGATTCTAGCGGAATGCGCAAAAGGCGGGGATCGGAATCCCCGCCCCACAACTACAACTTCACGCGGACTTACTCCACGTTTTCGCCGGTGACAGCCTCGCCGCCCTTTACGTTCACCTTCTCGAGGATGGCCTTGGAGATCTTCTCGGCGAGTTCGGGCTTGTCGCGCAGCGCCTGCTTGGCGGCGTCGCGGCCCTGGCCGACGAGGTTGCCCTCGTAGGCGATCCACGCGCCCTTCTTCTCGAGAATCTTGTGGTCGAGTCCGAGATCGAGGATCGAGCCAAGCTTGGAGATGCCCTCGTCGTACATGATGTCGAACTCACACTCGGTGAACGGCGGGGCGACCTTGTTCTTCACGACCTTGATCTTGGTGCGGTTGCCCACGACCTTGCCCTCGGGGGTCTTGATCTGGTCCTTGCGGCGGATGTCGATGCGGACGGAGGCGAAGAATTTCAGCGCGCGGCCGCCGGAGGTCGTCTCGGGGTTGCCGAACATGACGCCGATCTTCTCGCGAATCTGATTCGTGAAAATGCAGATGCAGTTCGTCTTGCTGACGACGGCGGTGAGCCGGCGCATGGCCTGGGACATCAGGCGGGCCTGGCTGCCCATGGTCATGTCGCCCATCTGGCCGTCGAGTTCGGCCTTGGTCGTGAGGGCGGCGACGGAGTCGAGCACGATCACGTCGATCGAATTGGAGCGGATGAGCGTCTCCATGATGTTGAGCGCGTCCTCGCCGGAATCCGGCTGGGAAACAAGGAGATCGTCGAGGTTCACGCCGACCACGCGGGCGTATTTCGGATCGAGCGCATGCTCGACATCAATGAAGGCGGCGAGCCCGCCCTGCTTTTGCGCCTCGGCAATGACACTCAGGCAGAAGGTGGTTTTGCCGGAGGACTCCGGGCCGTAGACCTCGATGATGCGTCCCTTGGGCAGACCGCCGACGCCAAGGGCGAGATCCACGGCCAGCGAGCCCGTCGAGAGCGTCTCGACCTTCATCTTGGTGTTGCTGCCGAGGCGCATGATCGAACCCTCGCCGAACTGCTTGGTGATCGAGGAGAGCGCGAGTTCGATGTTTTTGTCGCGCGCGGCGACGGCGGGAACGACGGCGGCGGAGGCTTTGGCGGGAACGGCTTTGGACATGGGTGGGTAGGGTGATGCGTTGAGATTTAGTGAAACTTTGCGGTCAGCGTGGGATACCGTCGGAGCGAGGCAAGCCCGGCTTGGCGGGAAAATGGCCGGGGTTCGTTTTGTTCGTTGGTTCCATGCGCCCAATATACCGGCCGGGTGGGACAAAGACGGTCCCAGGCGCAGAAATTATTGGACAGGGACAGGGGCGCCACATGGGAGCGCGACCGCCTTCGGTCGCAATCATCCGCCAGGCCCTGGCGCGGGAGAAATATGCAGAGGACGCGACGGATTTGACCTACCCAATGTGCGCCCCGCGGCGGTTTCGAGATCGAAAAGGCGGGTCGAAGACCCGCCCTACTGGCCAGCCGCAGCGGGCTTGAAGGCCGTGGCGAAATACACCGCGAGCAAGATGAAGCCGAAGCTCGCCATGTAGTTCCAGGTGAGCCGCTCCTTCAGCACCAGCCACGCAAAGCCCACGAAGACCAGCAGCGTGATGCACTCCTAGATGATCTTCAGCTGGTAGCCGCTGAAGCCGCCGTTGAAATAGCCGACGCGGTTGGCGGGAATCATCAGGCAGTATTCGAAGAAGGCGATGCCTCACGATATCATGATGATCGTGAACAGCGGCCGGCCGTCGAGGAAACGGAACTTGAGGTGACCATACCAGGCCAGCGTCATGAAGATATTGGACGCGACGAGGAGCAGAATGGTTTTCATGCGGACACAAATGGGCGCGCCCGGCGTCAGGCGGAATAGTAGACCTTGAACCACTCGACGAAACGCCGCAGGCCCTCCTCCAGCGGCACGCGCGGCGTGTAACCGACCGCCGCGTGGATGCGGGTGAGGTCAGCGCAGGTCTCGAACATGTCGCCCGGCTGCGGGCCCGTGAGTTCGATCCGGGCGGTGCGGCCCAGCAGTTGCTCGAGCATGCGCACGAAGAGAATGGTTTCCACCGGGCGGTTGTGCCCGAGATTGAAGATCCGGCAGGGCGGGGTGGGGCGCTCCGCCGGGGGATAGAGGAGCACCTTCAGCACGCCGTCCACGATGTCGTCCACGTAGGTGAAATCGCGCAGGTTCTTGCCGTTGTTGAAGAGCGTGACCGGCCGGTCCGCGCAGATCGCCTGCGCAAAGAGGGTCGGCGCCATGTCGGGCCGGCCCCAGGGGCCGTAGACCGAGAAGAAACGCAGGCCGGTGACGTTAAGCCCGTGCAGGTGGGCGTAACTGTGCGCCATGAGCTCGTTGCTTTTCTTGGTGGCGCCGTAGAACGACAGCGGCCGGTCGGTATTGGCGTCCTCCGCGAAGGGCGGCCGCGAACCCGCGCCATAAACGCTGCTGCTGGAGGCGAAGACGAGGTGCTTGGGCGCACGCCGGCGGCAGGCCTCGAGCACGGTGGTGAAGCCGAGCAGGTTGCTGTGCACGTAGGCGGCGGGATTTTCCAGGCTGTAGCGGACCCCGGCCTGGGCGCCGAGATGCACGACGTAGTCGGGCTTGAAGTGCTCGTAGAGGCCGTTGAAGGCCTTGGCATCGGCGAAGTCCGCCTGCACAAAGCGGAAGGTTTCCATGGGATCAAGCAGCGCCAGCCGGGCGCGCTTCAACGCGACGGAATAGTAGTCGCTGAGATTGTCCACGCCCAGCACGTCGCAATGCTGCGTCCCGGCGAGGCGGGCGCAGACATGATGGCCGATGAAGCCGGCGGCACCGGTCACGAGGACTTTCATCCGGCGTGTGATAAGGCACGCCGCCGGAGGGAGCTAGGCGAAAGTGCGGAAGGCCGTCGGGCGGTCCGCAGGCGGAAGATGCAAGACAGGGTCATACATGCCAAGGTAGGCAGCCCGCTCGCGGGCGCGGTAATGGCGTTCGCATGCCGAGCGAGCGCGAGCAAACTCGCGGCCTACGCTACCGGACCCCGCCCCTCAGCAGGTCACGTTCTTGCCCTCGCTGCCGAAGTGCTTGAGGCGCTCCTCGGTGGAGGATTTCACCACGTCCTCCGCGGTGTAGTGGTATTGCAGCGCGCGGCGACGCTTGGGGGAGGAGTTG
>JBIJDP010000317.1:0-4195 GCA_044344065.1 Opitutaceae bacterium | reverse complement strand
CCGCTGCGTGACGGTACTGAACAGTGTGTCCGTGATCTTGGTGATGTTGAAGACCGAGCCGCCCAGCGGCTTGATCGGATTCCCGGACGTCTGCGCATAGTGCTGCAGCGCCTCGCACAGGCTCACGAATTCATCGAACGTCCGCGGCGGCCGGTCCTCCCCTAAAGCCGCCTTGATGAGGTTGCGGTTGTAGAACACCCGCACGGTGACGAGCGTGCTGGGCGCGCCGTAATATTCGAGCAGGTTGGCGTTGTAGTAATGGCCGAGGCCGTCCGGCGCCGGCACCAGTTCCGCCGCGTAGCTTTGCCGCCAGCTGCCGTCGCGCAGGTCGGGCTCGTCGGCGTTGTAGGGGTTCTTTTCCTCCAGATGACTGGTGATCGGCGTGAAATAGCGCGCCAGCATGTCGTCGGGATTCTCGTACGCGGCCAGCTCGATCAGGTCCGGAGGATTGCCGCCGACCAGTTGCGTGCGCAGCCACTGTTTCCAGGCGCGGCCCGGGATGTCCATCTGCTCGACGCGCACCTTCGGGTGCAGCAGCTGGTAATCCGCTATGATGGCATTGATGGCCTCGCGCACGCCGGGCTCGAGCTGCCAGTGGGCGAGCCGGATGACCTCGACCTCCGGATCGACGATGACCGCGGACTTCGCCCGGAACAACCGAACGGCGGAAAAAACAAACGCGCCCAGGAGGAGGGCGATCGCGAGCAGCGTCAGCGGTTTCGGGCGTTTCATCGGGCCGCCTTCTCCAGTTCCGCCATGCGCTCGCGCGCCGTGAGGTAGCGGTTGTCCGTGGGCAAAATGGTGGCGAGGAAATTCCGGTAATACGCAATCGCCTCTTCCCGCCGGCCGAGCGCACGCGCGACCTCCGCAAGTTGGATGCGCAGGTTGGAGACCACCAGCGGATCCTCGGGACCGAGCGCTGCGGCCCGCTGCAGCCAGCCGAGCACGCGCTCATCGCAAAACTCGTAATACAATGCGCCGCCGGCCAGCGCCCGGTAGTAGGCGCAGGCGGCTTCGGGCAGATTGTCCGCCCCGGCCACCGCCTCGAA
The DNA here is from genome assembly GCA_044344065.1 of Opitutaceae bacterium. Lineage (GTDB taxonomy): Bacteria > Verrucomicrobiota > Verrucomicrobiia > Opitutales > Opitutaceae > UBA2377. The sequence goes on along the minus strand of JBIJDP010000317.1, from coordinate 3,146 downwards.
TTCCGCGGCGGCCGAGAGGCGCTGCGGCACCGTCAGGTCGGGCCGCTCGTAAAGGAGCAGGAGCGCCAGCTTGCCGGCGGCAATCTGGGCCACCGGATGCGCCGGGTTGGTCTTGATTACCTCCCGGTAGGCGGCCTCGGTCTCGGCCCTCGCCGCGGGCCGGTGCAGGTGGAGCACCCGGGCCAGCAGGAGTCGGGCATACATCGCCGTGTCGTCCGTGCCATCGGCTGCCACCAAGGCCTGCAACTGTTCCTCGACCTCCGCCACCTTCGACTCCGTCACGGGCGGGTGATTGAGCCGGCTCGCCGCCAGGCCCAGTGCCCGGGTCCGACCGTCACCGGGTACGAGGCTAAAGGTGTCATACGCATCGCGGAACAGGTAACCGGAGAGCAGCTGCCAGCCCCCGGCCTCCGTCGGGCCGGCGGCCCGCAACGGTCCCAGGAAACCCAGGACACACAGGGCCAATCCGAGCCGGCGGCGGACCGCTGCGCGGAGACCCGGCAGGAGGATGATTTTGGCGGTCGGATTGGGCACGCGGGCGTGGAAATGAGATTTCCTTGCGGGCAATGTCAACGCACGGGACGAAATAGCGTCGCTGGAATACCCAGGTCGCCACCCGAGCTGCAGCTTGCCACCGGCCCCCTTCCGCCGTGATGCTCCGCGCACCATGGGCGCCTACGATTTCAACTTCGATCTATCAGCCGACGAAACCTTCGTCCCCAATCCCGAGCAGGTCCGCGGCCTGCAGGCGCTCATGCCGCAGGAGCCGTTCGCCCTGGCGCCCAAGGTCGATGACCGCGCCGCCTGGGGCCGCTGGCAGCAGGATCCCTTCGGCCAGCGTCTGCTGGCCACGGCCCGCGAACTCGCGGCCCAGCCCTTTCCCGAGTACAATAACACGACCTGGCTCGCCAGCCTCGAGCAGCAGAGCGTCACGCAGATCAATGCGGCGCTCGGCCTCGCGCGGAAACGCCAGATGGTCTTCCTGCTCGCCGAGGCGGTCTTCGACCAGGGCGAGTTTCTCGGGTTGATCGACACCGACGCCCAGGCCATCTCGAAGCTGAACACCTGGACGCATCCCGGCAACGACCTCAAGCGGCTCAACTACGACCGCAAGACGGAGGAGCCCGACCTCGTGACCCTGCACTTCTCCGAGACGCTGGCGCTGACCGACTACATCCTCGGGGCCCGGCTCCCGGCCCCGCTCCGCGCGCTCATCCGCGAGCAGACCAACCGCCGGCTCTTCCAGCCCCTGCGCCAGCGCATCGAGACCGGTCGCGACCTCTACTGGTGGATCATCGTGAAGCACAACTGGAGCTCCGTCTGCCTCTTCTGCACCGCCCACGCCGCGGTGGCGCTGCTGCCCGATCCGGCGGAGCGGGCGTGGTGGCTGGCGTTCGCGCAGGCCAACGTGATCAATTTCCGCGACAGCTTCACGGACGACGGTTTCTGCACCGAGGGCGTGGCCTACTGGGGCTACGGCTTCGGCCACTACATCTTCATGAGCGAGCTGCTGCGCTGCGCCACGAACAACGCCGTGGACCTGCTCGCCGAGCCCAAGATGGCCCGGGCCGCGCGCTTCCCGCTGCGCACCGAGATCCAGCCCGGCGTCTATCCCGCCTTCGCCGACTGCGGCATTGACGCGCGTCCGCCCCTTTGGGCCCGCCTCTGGCCCGACAACCGCCTCGGCACCCCGCCGTTGCCGGTCGAGCCGGTGCCGGCCGGGGTCGATCCCCTCGCCGACCTGGGCTTCGGAGTCGAGTCGCTGGTCTGGATGTTCCGCACCCGCGCCCCCCGTCAGCCCGTCCAGCCGCTCACCCCGCCCGCCCTGCGCAACTGGTTCGAGCAATCGGCCCTGCTGATCTGCCGTTCGGCCCCCGCGACCACGCGAAAATTCTCCGCCACCTTCCTCGGCGGCAACAACGGCGTGAACCACAACCACAACGACCTCGGCACCTACACCGTCGTGCTCGACGGCCGCAGCCTCGTGCTCGATCCCGGCCTCGAGACCTACAGCTACCGCACCTTCAGCGAAAAACGCTACGACAGCCAGCTGCTCAATTCCTACGGTCACCCCGTGCCGCGCGTCGCCGGCCGGCTGCAGGAGGCCGGCGCCGAATTCCGCACCCGCGTCCTCGCCAGGGAATTCACCGCCGACACCGACCGCATGGTCCTCGACCTGCGCAACGCCTACAACGTGCCGACCCTGCGCAAGCTCGAGCGCGAATTCCTCTTCGACCGGCGCGGCGCCGGCTCGCTGACCATCACCGACCGCGTCGAGTTCAGCGAACCGGCCGCCTTTGAATCCGCGCTCATCAGTCTGGGCCAGGCCACCATGGAAGGCTCGCACATCCGCCTCGACGATGGAAAGGCCGCGCTCAACGTCGAGGTGAGCTGCGAGGGGGCCGCGCTGGAGTTTGCCACCGACACCATCACGCAGCCGCCCCACCCGACCCGCGTCGCCCTCCGCTGCCAAAGCGACGTGCGCACGGCCGTCATCCGCACGGTGCTCCGGCCCGCCTGAATCCGGGGCTGACCCAGTCTGGCATGAAGAGCTGGATCATTCTGCTGGCTGCCGCCGCCCTGGAGATTGTCTGGGCGGCCGGCTTGAAATCCACGGCCGGCTTTACGCGGCTGTGGCCTTCCGTGGGTGTGATAACGGCCATGGCCGCGAGCATGTGGCTCCTCGCCCTGGCCGCCCGCACCCTGCCCATCGGCACCGCCTACGCGGTCTGGACCGGCATCGGCGCCGCCGGCACCGCGATCTTCGGCATTCTGGTCCTAAAGGAACCGGCCTCCGCCGCCCGGCTCGCCTGCCTCGTGCTCATCGTCGCCGGCGTCGTCGGCCTGAAGGTCTTCGCGAAATAGGAATCGCCCACGTCCGGTTAAACCGACTGTTCGTCAGTAATCTCCACCGACCCATCCATGAAACCTTTCCGACTCTGCTTCGTCGGCACCGGTCATTTCAGCCGCTGCTTCATTCCGCTTTTCCAGGCGCATCCGCTCGTGCAGGAGGTGTCCAGCTGCGATCTTGATTCGGCAACCATGACCGAGGTCGCGCAGCGCTTCCGGATCACCCGCACCTTCTGCAACCTGGAAGAGGTCTTGCAGAGCGACGTCGATGCCATCGCCATTTTCACCCAACGCTG
>JBIJDP010000316.1:0-4197 GCA_044344065.1 Opitutaceae bacterium | reverse complement strand
CCCAGCACGATGGGATTCGAGAGCCGCCAGTCGTTGCAGATGATCAGCTCCCCGCCCACCCCCGACGCCGTATCCTTCGTGGCGGCCACGGCCATGTCGACCTGCGCCAGCACCTTGCAGGTGTGCGCGTAAAATGTGCGTCCGGCATCGGTGAGCTGGACGCGCACGCGGTTGCGATCCAGCAGCCGCACCCCGAGTTCCTCCTCCAGGGCCTTCACCTGCCGGCTCAGCGCCGGCTGGGCCACGCGCAGCTCCCCGGCGGCGCGGCTGAAACTCAGCCGCTCGGCAACCGCGCGGAAGTAGCGCAAATGACGCAGCTCCATGAATTCCGCGTTCCTACCGGCCGCCCCCGGCCGGCGCAACAGCGGACCGGACCCAACCCCGAGGCAGTCACGGACTTAATGGGCGCCAGCAGACCCAAAAAAGGTTAAACGCAAGGAACACAAAGAGCGCAAAGAAGCGGTATAGCGCTTTGAAGCCTTCAGCCCAACTCTTTGCGTTCTCTGCATTCTTTGCGGTTAAATTCCGTCCGGCTCCTGCCTATACAGTCTTCGGCCGGCGGTTCTCGGCGACGAGGACGTAGAACGACGGCACGACAAACAGCGTGAAGCTGGTGCCGATGGCCATGCCGGTGGCGATGACCAGGCCCATGCTGAAGCGGGCCTCGGCGCCGGCGCCGCTGGCAAACACCAGCGGCATGACGCCGAAGACCATCGCCGCGGTGGTCATCAGGATCGGCCGCAGGCGGATGCCGGCGGCATGCTCGATGGCCTTGCGCACGTCATGGCCCTCCTCCTGCATGTGGTTCGCGAAGTCCACCATGAGGATGCCGTGCTTGGTGATGAGACCGACGAGGGTGATGAGGCCGACCTGGGTGTAGATGTTGAGGGTGGCCGCGCCGAGGAAGAGGAAGACCATCGCGCCGGCGAGCGAGAGCGGCACCGCCATCATGATGATGAAGGGGTCGCGCCAGCTTTCATACTGCGCCGCGAGCACGAGGAAGATCACGATGACCGCCAGCACGAAGGTCGCGAGGAGCGAGCTGCCCTCCTGCACGAACTGGCGGAGCTCGCCCTTGTACTCGGCCGAGTAGCCCGACGGGAAGGCGGTCTTGGACTCGGCGTTGAGCCAGTCGTACGCCTCGCCCATCGAGACACCCGGGGCCGGCAGGAGCGAGAGCGTGGCCGCGTTGAGCTGCTGCATGCGCCGCAGATCGCGCGGCTGCACGGAAGGCGCGAGGGTGGCCACGCTGGACAGCGGCACGAGCCCGCCCTTGGTCGAGGAGACGTAGTAGTCGCCGAGCTGCTCAGGCGTCAGCCGGAAGCTGCGCGCCACCTGCGGGATGACCTTGTAGGCGCGGCCCTGGATGGCGAAGCGGTTGACGTAGCCGCCGCCGAGCATGGTGCCGACGTCGGCGCCGAATTGCTGCATGGAGAGGCCGACCGCCGCCGACTTGTCGCGGTCGAGTTCGAGGTCCACCTGCGGCTGGTCGAACTTCAGGTCGTTGTCGCCGTAGACGAACTTGCCGCTCATCAGCGCACGCATGAGCAGCTCGTTGGCCACCTCGACGACGCGCTCGTGGTTGTCGGTCGAGCACACGACATACTGCACCGGCAGGCCGAAGCCGGCGCCGGGCAGCGAGGGCGGTTGGAAGGCAGCGGCACTCACTCCCGCGATGCCCATGGCGCGCCCGGTGAGCATCTGGCTCAGCAGCCCGGAGCCGCGTTCCCGCTGGCTCCAGGGCTTGAGCTGCCAGCCAATGAGGCTGGAACTGGGCGACGGCAGGTGCGAGCCCATGTCGACGCCGGCCACGGTGAAGAAGTTGCTGGTCTCGGGGAAGGAGGCAACGATGCCGCTGAGCTGGTCGACGGACAGCAGCGCCTGTTCCAGCGAGGCGTTGGGCGCACCCTTGGTGATGGCGACCACGAAGCCGCGGTCCTCCGCCGGCGCCAGTTCCTTCTTGGTCATGAGGAAGAACGGCACGATGGCCGCGACGATCAGGGCCGCGACGAGGTAGACGGCCGGCCGGTTGTTCAGCACGTGGTCGAGGCGGCGCTCATAAAAGCCGCGCAGCCGGTCGAAGGTCCGGTCGAGGAAATGCTCGATGCCGCGCGGGTTCAGGTTGTGGCGCAGCAGGCGCGAGGAGAGCATGGGCGAGAGCGTGAGCGCGACGAAACCGGAGATGACCACCGCGCCGGCTAGGGTGAAGGCAAACTCGCGGAAGAGCGCCCCGGTCACACCGCTTTGCAGGCCGAGTGGCGCATAGACCGACACCAGCGTGATGGTCATCGCCACGACGGGGCCGACCAGCTCGTGCGCGCCCTTGAGCGCCGCGGCCAGCGGGGTCAGCCCCTCCTCGATGTGGCGGTGGATGTTCTCGACGACGACGATCGCGTCGTCGACCACCAGCCCGATTGCCAGCACCATGGCGAGCAGGGTGAGCAGGTTGATCGAGAAACCCATGGCGAGCATGAACACCATGCCGCCGAGGAGGGAGAGCGGGATCGCGACGATGGGGATGACCACCGAGCGCAGCGAACCGAGGAACAGGTAGATCACGATGATCACGATGAGCATCGCCTCCAGGAGGGTCTTGGTCACCTCGTTGATCGAGTCGTTGATGAACTCCGTGGCGTCGTAGACGATGTTGCCCTCGATGCTGGCGGGGAGCTGGGCGGCGATATCAGGCCAGACGGCGCGCACGCGCTTGACCACGTCGAGCGAATTGGCGGTCGGCAGCACCGAGATCGAGATCATCGTGGTGTCCTTGCCGCGGAGCTGGACCTTGACCTCGTAGTCGTCGGCCCCGAGCTCGACCTCGGCGATGTCGCCGACCCGGACCACTGCGCCGTTGCGCTCGCGGATCACCAGGTCGCGGAAGGCCTCGGCGGAGCGCACGTCCGTGCGGGCGGTGAGATTGACGATCGTCATCTCGCCCTTGGTCTTGCCGACGGCGGAGAGGTAGTTCTGCGCGGAGAGGGCGGACCAGACCTCGGTCGAGCTGATGCCATAGGCGGCCATGCGGGCGGGATTCAGCCAGACGCGCATCGCAAAGGTGCGGGCGCCGAGCACCTCGGCCTTCTGCACGCCCTCGATGGTGGAGAGCTTGGGCTGCACGACGCGGACAAGGTAGTCGGTGATCTGGTTGGCCTGCAGGGTCGCGCTCGCGAAGCTGATGTACATCGAGGCCGTGGTTTCGCCGACCTGGATCTCGAAGACCGGGTCCTCGGCGCCCGCCGGAAGCTCGCTGCGCACGCGGTTGACCTTGGAGGTGATCTGCGTGAGCGCGTCGTTCGGGTCGTAATTGAGGCGCAGCTGCGAGCGCACGACCGAGAAGTTGGGGGCGCTGACGGATTCGACGTAGTCAATGCCGTCGGCCGAGGCGATCTCGCGCTCCAGCGGCGTCGTGACGAAGCCGCGTACGAGGTCGGCGCTCGCGCCCGGGTAGGTCGTCATCACGGTGATGATCGAGTTCTTGGTCTCCGGGTACTGCCGGACGTTCATCTCCTTGAGGGCGAGCCAGCCCGCCAGCAGGAGGAAAATGTTCACGACGGTCGCGAGGACCGGCCGCTTGATGAAGATGTCGGTGAAGCGCATGGCGGAGTTCTCCGGTTCAGCCTTCCGCCGGCGTGGGCGCGGGATTGGCGGAAGGCACAACGCTGTTGTCGACGCGCACCGGGCTGCCGTTGCGCAGCTTGATCTGCCCGGAGGTCACGACCTCCTCGCCGGGCTTCAGGCCGGAGAGGACGGAGATCACGTTGCCCCGCTGCGCCCCGGTCTGGATGAAGCGCTGCTGGGCGACGCCCTGCACCACGACGTAGACGAAATTGCCATAGGGGTTGTAGACGACGGCCGTGGTCGGCAGCACGATGGAGCGCTCGGTCCCGGGCAGGACGACCTGGACCTGGCAAAACATGCCGGGGCGCAGGACCTCGTCCCGGTTGGGCACGGCGGCCCGTAGGCTGAGGCTCCGGGTGCTGTCGTTCACCCGCGGCGCAATAGCGGCGATGGTGCCCTCGAACACGCGCTCCGGGAAGGCGTCCACCCGCACGTGCACCGTCTGGCCGACCGCCACCCGCGCGATGGCCTGCTGGGGCAGGGTGAAATCCACGTACACCGGATCGAGGGTCTCGAGCTGCACGATGGCCTCAGCCTTGCCGAGGAACTGCCCGGGATAGATCTGCGCGATGCCTAGCC
>JBIJDP010000315.1:0-4199 GCA_044344065.1 Opitutaceae bacterium | reverse complement strand
CCCGTGGCACTGAGCACGGTGCGGCTCCGCGGCGGCAGGGCTTGAGCGAGTTGCCAGGCGTCGCGCAGCCGCATGGCCTCGGGGGCGTCGCCAATGGCTGCACCGACATAGGCGGCAAATCGGTCGGGGGAGCCCCAATTCACCGCTTCGAATGGATGCAACGCCATGGAAGTCTCGCCGCGTCCGCGCAGATCCGCGGTGACGAGGCAGGCCTGCGGACCTGTGCGATCGAGATGACCGACGGCGGCGGTGAGCCAGCCTCCCCGCGCAATTCCATTCGTGCGGTCACCCTCGTCAAAATGCCAGAGGGCCGGGCGATCGGCGCCGGGATCCATGACGGTGACGGGCACGGTGATGCCGGGTTCGGTCGTCAGCAGCCATTCCTGCCAGGTATGAAACCAGATGCGCTGGGAGGGTCCGCGCGCGGCCAGATGCGGCGGGGGCATCGAATCCGTGAAGCCATTCAGGCGACGGATGGTTTCCACTGTGGGACGATCAGGCCGCGTGCCGGCTAATGTTGCCGCCCGGGCAACCGTCAGAGAACGCATGTTAACCGAGGGATCGGGCCGGCATTGCATGGCCGCGGGCTCGAGCAGGGGAAAGTCAGCCTCGACAACCGCAGGCAGCGGCGGATGTGCCGGCAGGTGCCACCATTGCCTTACCCAGCCCGCGAATTCCGCGGCCTGCCGGAGCGTATATGCGTGACCGCCCTCGTCGGTGAAAAACCGGAAGTGGCCGGCGGCGCCCGCCGCCCCGTAGCGATCCGCGATCCGCGCCGCATCCCGGGCGGTTTTGGCGATGTCGAACACCTCGTCCTCCCGTCCGGCCATCAGCAGCAACGGCCGGGGGGCGAGGGCGGCGCACAGGTCCAGGTCGTCGATGCCGTCGCGCAGGCGGCCGGGCATGAGGGTTTCCGGACAGGAGGCGTAGGCGGCATCGAGCACGAGCCAGCCCAGGGGGGCAAAGCAGCACGAAGGCCCGACGACGGTGATGCGATCATCGAGCAGCGCGGCGTAGATCGAAGTATTGCCGCCCCCGGAGACGCCCGTGGCCGCCACGCCATGACGGCGTTCGATGTCGGGCCGGCCCAGCAGGTAATCCACGCAGCGCAACGCGTCGCCCACGAAGTAGCGGCTCGAAGTGTCGCCCGTCAGGTAACAGCGGACACCGTCGGCAAAGTGGTCGTTGCCCGGCTGCTTTTCCCCGGCCATGCCCGGCGGATCATAGGTGAGGGCGGCGAAACCGGCGCGCGCGAAGTACTGGCAGGGCAGTTGGTACGACGGGCGGGTCTTGGCGGAGTGTCCGACCGAGACGATCACCGGCGGGTAAGGTGGTGGCAGGTCGGCGGGGAGAAACACGGTCGCGTTCACCTCCCAGCCGGGGTGGGATTCGAACAGCACGTTTTCGTAGCGATAACCCGGTCCTTCGCCGCGGCCAACCACGCGGGCCTGCAGCGGCCGGGCGAAGAGTTCGCGAGGGAGATCACCGTAGTAGTCGACGAAGCGGGCGCGAACTCCCGTCGGGTCGGTGGCCCAGCGCTGCGCTCCGGCCTGCAGGCCGGCATGCCCGCGGGCGACGAGGTGGTGGCGCAGCATCGCATGCGGTTCGGTGAAGGTGGGAGTCATGACTTGACCGGAAATTCGCGGTACGCCGCGACCACCGGCAGGTCGGCGGCGGCGAGATCAATTGAAGTCAGATCGGCCGGCGCCAGCCAGCGCAGGCCGACATGCTCGTGCGGGTGCGGCTCGGTGCTGCCCGGGGCCAGCCGGCCGAGGAACGGGATCATCTCGATGGTCTCGGCGTAGGCGTGGGTGAAGCGGGGCAAGGCCTTGGTGATGATGAATTCACAACCGAGTTCCTCACGCAGTTCCCGCACGATGGCGGATTCGGCCGATTCACCGGCTTCGACCTTGCCACCGGGAAACTCCCACTTGAACGGCAGGTGCTTGTTGGCGGGGCGCTGGGCCACCAGGATTAGCCCCGACCGTTCGATGAGGGCGCAGACAACCGGGATGGGCGGCAGGGCGGAATTCGCGGCCATGTTTGGAATCATCCAAATCTGCGCTGGCCCCGGGGCGCGGGGCAACTACACATTGAGTGCATGTCTGAGGATGAACCGGTCATTGAACTCGAGCCCAAGAATCCGTTTTCCTGGAAAATTGTCGCGATGTTCCTCGTCGCCTGGCTGGTGGTCTTCGGGCTCATGTACGAGCTGAAGAGCGGCATGATCCGCCTGCTGCTCCCCCTGATCGCGATCATCTTCCTGCTCTACCTGGTCATCTGCACCCTCTACCTAGTCAAAAACCGCAAGTAACCCATCCGTCCATGAAACAGATCATCACCCTTGTCCTCGCCGGCATCATTCTGATCGCCCTGCTCGTCGCCAGTATCTTCATCGTCGATATCACGACCGTGGAGGGCAACGAAATCGGCGTGAAGGAGACGTGGGACGGCGGTGTGATTTCTGAGCCGTTGCAGCCCAAGACCTACGTGCTGTTCCCGGGCTTCACCCAGAAGGTCTTCAAGTACGACATGTCCTCGCAGGTCTTCGTCATGAACGACCAGCCGGATGCGACCTATGGTGAAGGCCGCCGGCGCGACAGCTACCTAGTGCAGTCGTCCGAGGGCCAGGACATGCGCATCTCTCTCAACATCCGCTGGCGCCGGGATCCGTCCTTTGTGGTGGACATGCACAAGACCGTCCGCGGCAACGTGGAGGAAAAGATCCTCCGGCCCGAGCTGATGCGCGTGGTGAAGGACAAGGCCACGACCCGCACCGCCCTCGACGCCTACTCGGGCGAGGGGCTGGTGAAACTGCAAAGCGACATTTCCAGCGCGTTGATGGCGGCCGACAGCGACCTGCGCAAACGCGGGGTCATCGTGGAGAATTTCGTGATCGAGCACATCGGCCTTGATCCCGCCTATGTGGAGCAGATCAAGGCCCGGCAGGTGGCGGTGCAGGAGCGCCTGCGCGCCATCGAGGAGACCCGCGCCGCCGAGGCCAAGGCGGACCGCGCGAAGGCCGAGGCGCAGGCGGCCTATGAAAAGGCGGTCGTCGATGCCAAGCGGGACAAGGAGGTCGGCATCCTCGGGGCGCAGAAGCTCGCCGAACAGCAGGTGTTGGATGCCCAGGCTGCGGCCAAGCGGGTGGAATTTGCCGCCGAGGCCGACAAGAACCGCAACGTGCTCGCGGCGCAGGGCGAACAGGAAGCCGCCCTGCTGCGCGCGCAGGCCATCGAGGCACTCGGCAAGGCCGAGGCCGAGGCCACCCGGTTGAAGCTCGGGGCCTATTCGGCGCAGGGATCAGAGGCCTTCGTCAGGATCGAAGTCGCGAAGTCCATGAGCGAGGCCTTCAAGAATATCGACGGCTACCTGCCGCAGGACATGACCGTGAACCTCCTCAGCGACTCCTTCCTCCGGGCGGTCGAGGCGGTGGTCGGCGGCAAGTCGGCGCCGGTGCCGGCGGCGAATCGCTGAAACTTTCTAGGCACCGCTGGGTAATCTGGACATGAATACTTTCCTGAAGGTCCTGGTCCTGGCGGTGCTGGCCCTCGTAATCATCAAGCTGGCGCCCCTGCTCATGATTCCGGCGCTGATTGCCTTCCTGGCCCTGCTGGTGGCCGGGGTGGCACTGGCCGGCGGGCTGACGCTGCTCCTGATTGTGACCCTGGCGGTCCTGGCGGCGCTGTCGCCCCTGTGGCTCCCGGTGCTGGCGCTGATCGGCTTCATCGCCCTCATCCGCCGCGCCAATCACAGGACGGCATAACGCAGGGTAGCTCAGGAGTTGTAGGAGCGGCTTTATGCCGCGATGTTGCGCGTCCGATCGCGGCATCAAGCCGCTCCTACAGTGGGACGAGCTGCAGTAATGTGCCCGGCCAACGACCTGTGGTATATTTTGACGGCGCGCCCGAGGTTCAGGCTGGCAGCGGCCCGGGCGGCGGTTTTCCTGTGAGGCCATGGCGCAAGACCTCCCCTCGGAAATCATCGCCGGGATCAGCTTCACCGGCCGCTCCGGCGGGGTGGTGAAGACCCTGTCCGGTTTCCGCAAGGGTCATCACTCGGTGCCCGATGCTGCCAATGCCGTGACCAACGCCTTCCTCGGGAAAATCTGCGCGACCGAACTCGGCGAACAGGCCGAGGCCCTCTTTCAAAAAGTGCGCACCGGACTGGGCTACAAGCGGAAGGATCTGACCCTGGCA
>JBIJDP010000314.1:0-4204 GCA_044344065.1 Opitutaceae bacterium | reverse complement strand
GCATTCTGGGCTGGGGGGGCCCGCGGCCCGCGCTCCCAGGTGGCAGATGGCCGGTCAACGACTCCGCCCCCACTGTCCGGTGCAAAATCGGGTTGGTCTTCGCCGCCGGAACGGGCACGCTTATCTTTCGCTATGCTCAAGCCGCATTCAGACATTGGACTCATCGGTTTGGCCGTCATGGGTCAGAACCTCGCGCTTAACATCGCCGACCACGGCTTCCAGATCTCGGTTTACAACCGGACCGAGGAAAAAACCGACAGGTTCATGACCGAGAACCCGCTCACCCCTGGCGGCCTCATCGGCGCCAAGACGCTGCCGGAGTTCGTCGCCTGGCTCGAGCGACCGCGCAAGATCGTCATCCTCGTGCAGGCCGGCAAGGCCACCGACGCCGTGATCGACGGGCTTGTGCCGCTCCTCGAGCATGGCGACATCATCATCGACGGCGGCAACGCGCTTTGGACCGACACGATCCGCCGCGAGAGGACCCTGCGCGAAAAAGGCCTGCGCTTCATCGGCTCCGGCGTGTCGGGTGGCGAGGAAGGTGCGCGTTTCGGTCCGTCGCTCATGCCCGGCGGTGAATTTTCCGCGTGGCAGGAGTTGAAACCCGTCTGGGAGGCCATTGCCGCCAAGGTTGACGCCAAGACCGGCCGGCCGCTCGCCGGTGCCCGGCCCGGACAACCCGTGACCGGCGGTGTCACCTGCACGACCTACATCGGCGAGAATGGCGCGGGCCACTACGTGAAGATGGTCCACAACGGCATCGAGTACGGCGACATGCAGATGATCTGCGAGGCCTACGCGCTGATGCAGGGCCTGCTTGGCCTCAAGGCGGCCGAAATGGGGCAGGTTTTCTCGGAATGGAACGCCGGCGCGCTCGACAGTTTCCTCATCGAAATCACCGCCGACATCCTGAAGCAGAAGGATCCTGCCACAAAGCGGAAGGCCTTCGTTGACGTCGTCCTCGACACCGCGGGCCAGAAGGGCACCGGCAAGTGGACCTCGACCAACGCCCTCGACATGGGCGTGCCCGCCCCGACCATCGCCGAGGCCGTCTTTGCCCGCTGCCTCAGCGCGATCAAGGAGGAGCGCGTCGCCGCCGCGAAGATTTTGAAGGGTCCGAAGAAAAAATACCGCGGCGGCAAAAAGGCCCTCATCCAGGCCATCCACGACGCCCTCTACTGTTCGAAGATCTGCTCGTATACGCAGGGCTTCCAGCTCATGCGCACCGCGCAGCGGGAGTTCGGCTGGAAACTCAGCTTTGGCGACATCGCCCGCATCTGGCGCGGCGGCTGCATCATCCGCGCGGCCTTCCTGCAAAAGATCACCGAGGCCTACGAACGGAACCCGAACCTCGCGAACCTGCTGCTCGACCCGTATTTCAACAAGACCGTGCAGAAGGCGCAGGAGAACTGGCGCAAGGTTGTCGCGCTCGCTGCCGAGTGCGGCGTGGCCGCGCCGACCTTTGCGTCCGCCCTCGCCTACTACGACAGCTACCGTTCCGCCCGCCTGCCGGCCAACCTGCTCCAGGCCCAGCGCGACTACTTCGGCGCCCACACCTACGAGCGCACGGACCAGCCCCGCGGCAAGTTCTTCCACGTCGACTGGCCCGAGCCAACTCGCCCGCAGATCGGAGCGTAAGTTTTTCTCGCGAAGACGCGGAGGACGCGGAGAGGTCGATTTGATCTCCGCAGCCTCCGCGTCTCCGCGAGAGATCATCATCCTGCCGATGGCAGGTCGGAGACCATCACTGCTTTGTGTCCAGCATTTCCTCCAGCACCGGCTGCATGGCGTCCGCCCAGAGGCGATAAGCTGCGGGGTTGAGGTGCAATTGATCCGGCATCAGCTCGTTGGGAATCTTTCCCTCCGCATCGAGAAAACCCTCCCGATATCGAGAAAGCGTATGAGTTTACCGTCGGCCCGCTGCGGCAACTGCGCGTTGACCTCGCGGATGACGGCCATGCGCTGCTTCCGGGGATCGGGTTTTCCATCCCAGCTGGTGCGCGGGCCGCGCGGAAAGATTCCGAGCAGCAGCACCTTGGTTTCCGGACGCTTTTCCCGGATGAGGCCGAGGATGCGGTCGATGCCGGCCAGAATCTCGGCCGCGTTGTTGTCGGCGGTATTATTGGTGCCGATCATCAGGACCACGACGCGGGGCGAGATGTGGTCGAGGGCGCCGTGCTCCAGGCGCCAGATGACGTGCTGCGTGCGGTCGCCCGAGATGCCGAAGTTGGCGGGCTGGTGGGCCCCGTAACGCTCGCGCCAGAAATCCGGCACATTCCACCATGCCTCCGTGATCGAATCGCCGAGAAACAGCAGATCGACCGGCGCGACCCGGGCCCGGTCGAGGTGCATCTCGTGCATGTGCGCGAACTGGAAATAATCCGGACGTGTCGCGGCGACATCCGCGGGCTGGGGCGCAACGGCAAACGCAGAGGTCCAGCTCAAGGTGGCGAGCAAGGAGACAAGCAGCTTTTTCATGGTGAGTTTTGTGGGTCAGCCCGCAGGCGGACACAGTTGGGTGCGCGCCGGCCGGCCTATTGGGCGGCCACCGCCTTCCGCTCCGCCAGTTCGCGTTCCATCTGCTTTACCTGGGGCTCATCGAGCCGGTAGAAACAGATCGACAGGCCCGCGAGCAAGGCGAGGGCTCCCGGCAGCAGGCTGAAGAGCAGCACGATGCCGTGCAGCGAACGCGGTGTCTGCGCCGCGTTGGCCACAAAGCCCACATAGGCGAGCAGTTGGACCCAGACCAACTCTTCAAGCGGCCCGAAAAAGTGGGATCACGTCAAAAGCGGGTTCGGACCGATCTTCCGTAGGCTCGGCGAAGGAGAAATTTCCCACCTTACTTCAACCCCGCTTCGCCCGCACCTGCGCGATAATCCCCTGCAGCGCGGCGAAATCCTCGTCGCGGGTGCGGCTTTGGATGCGATAGTCGAATTTGTGCGCCTCGCGGAGCTCCCGCTCGGCCGTCTTCATGCGGCCGGCGATTTCCGCCTCGTTGTCCTGCGCCCGCTCGCGCATGCGGGCGATGAGACGCTCGTGTTCGACCACGATGAAGACGGTGGCCATATGGCGCGCGAGCAGCGGATTGGTCTGCGCTGCCTTGCGAAAACTTTCCACGCCCTGGACGTCGACGCTCATGATCAGGTTACGCCCGGCCTTGAGGGGGTCGAGGACCGACGCCGCGAGCGTGCCGTACTGCCGGTTGCGGTCCTTGCCGTGGACCTGCGCCCATTCGAGAAACTCCCCGGCGGCCACGCGGCGCTCGAATTCGTCGGGACTGAAGAAGTGGTAGTGCACGCCGTTGACCTCGCCCGGCCGCGGCGGCCGGGTGGTGGTCGTGACCACGCGGGAGAAGGAGGGGTCTTCCGCCACCATCCGGTCGCAGAGCGTGCTTTTGCCCGAACCGGCCGGACCGGCGAGGACGATGAACAGCGAGGAGGGGTTTTCCGGCATGACGGGGCTCAATAGGTGAACGCGACGACCGCCAGCAGCACGCCGTAACCCGCCAGCACGCCACCGAGGATGCGGCCGCGCATGGGCCGCTGGAACAGCCACTCGAAAAAGTCCCGCAGGCGGAAGGGCGAGGCGCCGAGGTAGATGGCCAGCGCGATTCCAATATAAACCGCCGACACCATGAAGAGGCGTTGCGGGTGGTTGTATTCCATGTACGCGGCGTCCAGCAGCGGCATGGCCCCGAGCAGCATCAGGACGGCAAGCCCCCGCACGGCGAGGAAGTCCGGCACATACTTGAACGCCAGCAGCGCGATGGCGGCGAAACCGACGGTGAGCAGCATGCGGTACTCGCCAAAGTCGGCGGGCGACAGATGCCAGACCTGGAACAGAAACCACAGCGCGCCGGAACCGAAGAAAACCACCGCGGCGGAGGACGAGCGCGGCAGCGACTTAAGCGCCGCGTTCACCGCGGAATGACCGGAGGCGAGGGCCGCGCCGAGCACCAGCAGGAGCAGTCCGGGGAGGAGGGTGGCGACGGTGAGGGACATCTTAATAATACGTTCTCGTTTGCTTAATCGTTCTCGTTCTCCACTCCGTAGCGAGCCTGTTCCTCATGCAGCGTCGACATGAAATGACCTATCAGGCCGGCGATCATCGAAACAATACCAAGCAACATGTTTTTTCCGGGCACGATCGTTTCTGCCGCTAGCAGTTTCCGAGCAACCAGCACGTCGAGACAGGCAGCACTTTC
>JBIJDP010000243.1:0-4835 GCA_044344065.1 Opitutaceae bacterium | reverse complement strand
CGAGCGCATCTACCAGACCGCCTATTCCTACCGCGAGGACTCCGGCGCGGCCTATGCCGCCCTGCTCAATCCGGCCAAGGTCGGTTTCACCCTGCCGGGCACCAACCCCTTCATGCCCAGCACCACCGACCTGCTGGCCGAGCGCCCCCTGCCGCTCATCAACGAGCCGGGCGTGCAGCTCTACTATGCCCCGGACACCGAGTTCCAGCGCCCGCAGACCGCGCTGGTGTTGCGCTTCGTGCCCGTGCGCGACCTCGCCTCGGCCGACTCCACCGCCCTCCTGCGGCTCTACGATCTCTGCCTGCGTGACGCGCTGGAACCCGCCATCGCCGACGCCGGCCTCGCCGGCATCGAATACTCCGCCACTTCCGGCCTGGAGGGCGTGAACCTCACGATCACCGGCTTCGGCGATTCCCCGGTCCGCTTTGCCACCTACGTCGCCGGCCGGCTGCGCAATTTCACCGTCACGCCTGAGCGTTTCGAATCGCTCAAGGAAGTCGCGCTGCGCGGCCTGCGCAGTTACCCGCAGACCGAAGCCTACCGACTGGCCCGCGACCGACGCGACGCCCTGTCCCATGAGTTCAACTTCCTGCCCGACGAGCTCGTCGCCCGCACCACCGCCGCCACCTGGGCGGACGTGCAGGCTTTTGCCACCCGCTATTTTGCCCGGGGCAAACTGGAGGCCGTGGTGCACGGCCATCTCGCCCCCGACGATGCCGTCGCGGCCGTCCGCGAAATCGCCGCCCGCCTCGGGGCCGAACCCGCGCCCGCCGGCGACCTGCTGCGCCGCCGCCACCTCGTCATTGGCGCCGGGGAGAATGTCGTCGATGCCGGCCCGATCGCCGGCGTGAACTCCGCCTATATCCGCGATTTCCTGCTGGACGACGATGCGCCCGCCACCCGGGCCGCCGCGCTCGTCGTGGCAAATTTCTTCGACGAACCTTTCTACACCGAGCTCCGCACCAAGCAGCAGCTTGGCTACATCGTCGGCTCCTCCGCCACGGCCTCGCTGCGCCAGCGCTATTTCACCTTCGTGGTGCAGTCGAGCGGCTATGCCCCCGACGAACTCCAGCGCCGCGCCGAGACCTTCATCGCCACGCTGCCGGCCGCCCTCGCCGCGGTCACCGACGCGGAGTGGGCCACGCTCGGCGCCGGTGCGCGCTCCACGCTGGAGGAAAAGCCAAAGAGCATCGGCGAAAAGGCCGGCCAGTTCTTCACCAACGCCTTCGTCAACGACGGCGAGTGGGACCGCCGCCAGGCCGCGCTCAAGGCCCTCGATGCGCTGACCAAGGAGCAGGCCGTGGCCCTGCTCACGGCCGCCCTGGCCCCGGAGCAGGCCCGCTCCCGCACCATCCTGCTCCACAGCTCAAACCATCCTCCCGCCACGGCCCCGGCGCCCGCGTTCACCGATCGCAATGCCTGGAAGCCCACCCGCAAGTTCCGCTGAAATCTCACCACCATGAAATACCTGTCCGCCATCCTCGCCTGCACCGGCCTCTTCGCCGCCGCGGTCTCGTGGGCCGCCGACGCGCCCGTCAAAGCCGACGGATTCACCCACGTCAAAACCGTGGGCGCCATCGATGAATACACCATGGATAGCAACGGCCTGACCGTGCTCCTGATGCCCAACCGCACCGTCCCGGTCGTGACCTTCATGGTCACCTACCGCGTCGGCTCGCGCAACGAGGTCACCGGCACCACCGGCGCCACCCACCTCCTCGAGCACCTCATGTTCAAGGGCTCCGTGAATTACAACGACGCCAAGGGCAACAATGTGAAGAAATTCCTCGAGACCATCGGGGCGGACTACAATGCCACCACCTGGCTGGACCGCACCAACTACTACGCCGAGATCAGCAGCGAGCACCTGACGGATTACATGGCCATCGAGGCCGACCGGATGCGCAACCTCCTGCTGCGCGATTCGGACCGGCAGCCCGATATGACCGTCGTGCGCAACGAATTCGAGATCGGTGAAAACGACCCGACCCAGTCACTCGACAAGGAAATCGGCGCCGCGGCCTACATGGCCCACCCCTACCACCACAGCACCATCGGCTGGCGCTCCGACATCGAGAAGGTCTCGATCGAGAAGCTGCGCGAGTTCTACGACACCTTCTACTGGCCCGACAATTCCACCGTCACGATCATCGGCGACTTCGATCCCGTTGCAGCGCTGGGCCTCGTGAAGCAATACTACGGCGTCTATCCCCGCGCCCCGCGGCCGATCCCGCAGGTCTACACCGAGGAACCCGCTCAGACCGGCCCGCGCCGCGTCACGGTCAAGCGCACCGCCCAGCTCGGCGTCGTCGGCGTCGCCTTCAAGACTCCCGCCGCCACCCACCCCGACACCCCGGCGCTCAACCTCCTCGCCTCCATCCTCGCCACCGGCAAGGGCAGCCGTTTTTACCGCGCCCTCACGGACAAGACCCTGACGACCGGCGTTTCCGCCGGCGTCGGGTTCTTCCACGATCCCACCCTGCTGAACATCTACGCCGACCTCGCGCCCGGCGCCACGCACGAGCAGGTCGAGAAGATCATCATCGCCGAGGTTGAGCGGCTGAAGTCCGAGGGCGTGACCGACGCCGAGGTCTCCGCCGCGATCAACCAGCAACTCGCCAAGATCGCCTACGCGCGCGACGGCTCCTATGCCATTGCGAGCAGCCTCAACGAATTCATCGCCGCCGGCGACTGGACGCTGTTCTACACGCTCGAGGACGCCTACCGGAAGGTCACCCCCGCCGACGTGAAGCGTGTGGCGAACCAATACCTCCAGGAGGACCAGAGCACCAACGGCTGGTTCATCCCGCTCACCCCCGCCGCCGAAGCCGCCGCCCAGTAATCATCGCCCAACCTTTCCCCATGAAACGTCATCTTTTGCTTCTCGCGGCGGCCGGCTTCCTGGCTTCCGCCCTGACCGTCTCCGCGAAGATTGCCGACAACATCCAGCGTACCAAAGTCGGCGCGATCGACGTGATTTCCCTCACCACCGGGGTGAAGGACGTCGTCACCATCCTCGGCAACCTGCCCGTCGGCAACATCGCCAGCCCCGAAAACAATCCCGGGCTCGCCCGCCTCACCGGCAGCATGCTCGACAAGGGCACGGTCGCCCGGGACAAGTTCGCCATCGCCCAGCAGTTGGAGGGCGTGGGCGCCAGCCTCAGTTTTTCCGTCGGCAACGAAATGCTCACGATCTCCGGCAAGTGCCTGAAGAAGGACGTGCCGCTCGTCATCAGCCTGATCGCCGAACAGCTCCGCCGCCCCGCCTTCTCCCCCGAGGAATTTGCCAAGGTGAAGAAGCAGTACGTTGGCGCGCTTCAGCGCTCGCTCGACGACACCGACACCCGCGCCTCCGACGCCTTCACCCGCGCCGTCTATCCGCTCGGTCATCCCAACCGCCAGCCGCCGACCGAGGAGCTGATTGCGGCCATCAACGCCACCACCCTCGACGCCGTGAAGGCCTTCCACGCCGAATACTACGGCCCGGCCCATCTCACGCTCATCCTCGTCGGCGACGTCGAGACCGCCACGGTGCAGGCCGAGGTCGGCAAATCCTTCACCGGCTGGACCGGGGGCAAGCAACCTGCCCGGCCCGGCGCCAAGGGCGGCGACCTGGACGCTCCCCGTGACCAGACCGTGTTCATGGCCGACAAGACCAACGTCAGCGTCGTCTGGGGCCTGGCCACCGGCCTGCGGTACCGCGATCCCGATGCCCTCGCCCTCCGCGTCGGCACCAACGCCCTGGGCGGCGGCTTTGCCATGCGCCTCATGAACACCGTGCGCAATGAGGAGGGTCTCACCTACGGCATCTATTCCTTCATCTCGAACGACACCATCAGCGACGGCGACTGGCGCATCTGGGCTAACTTTTCCCCGGAGCTGCTGGAAAAAGGCATCGCGTCCACCAAACGCCAGATCACCAAGTGGCACGAGGCCGGCATCACCGCCGAGGAACTGGCCCAGCGCAAATCCGACATGACCGGCGCCTATAAAGTCGGTCTCTCCACTACCTCCGGCATGGCGACCAACATCTTGAACACCCTGAATCGGGGCTATGACCTCGGCTGGCTCGACGAATATCCGGAAAAAATCCAGTCCCTCACGCTCGCCGAGGTGAACGGTACCATCAAAAGGCACTTCAACCCCGACAAACTGGTCCTGGTCAAGGCCGGCACGGTCGCGGAAGCCGTCAAATAACATACCCGGAGCAAACATCCGGGGCCTTGAGGTAGGGGCCTGCTTGCAGGCGAGGGCTGGGCGTAGGGGCGCACCTCGTGTGCACCCGATCACGCCGCAAGCGTCAATCAATCGGGCGCAGTCAAGCTGCCCCCCTACAAATCGCCTGCAAGCAGGCTCCTTGTTGCTACCCAAACCGATGCAAGCCTTGGGGTCTTGAATCCCTGACGAAAAAAAGTAGCCCGACTTTCCTGCCTGCCTGCTGGCGCTTATCCGCGATTTACCGAGTTTTCCCTGCTCGTAAACCAGCTCCCGTCGGGTCACTGACGGGAGCTTTTTGTCGCCCGACGGCTTCCAGGCTGCGGGTGTTACCTCTCGCAGCTTGCCACGGCCCGCCCGGTATCTTTGTTCCAAATCTTCCCCATGCCACTTCCCACCTGCCTGTTTGCCACGTTGCTGGCTTGTGCGGTGCCGGTTCTTGCCGGCAACGCCGCCGAACCCACCGATCCCTGGCGCCTGACCCGCGAAGTCATGCCCCTGGCCCAGTCCGTCGAG
This sequence comes from Opitutaceae bacterium, assembly GCA_044344065.1. GTDB lineage: Bacteria > Verrucomicrobiota > Verrucomicrobiia > Opitutales > Opitutaceae > UBA2377. The sequence continues at coordinate 104 of JBIJDP010000243.1, read as the reverse complement.
CTCACGCTCGATCCGGCCAAGGATGACTACACCGGCCGCGTCCTCATCGATGTGGTCGCAACCAACAGTTTCCAGTCATTCCGGCTGAACACCGAGGGCCCGGT
>JBIJDP010000232.1:0-4937 GCA_044344065.1 Opitutaceae bacterium | reverse complement strand
GCCATTCCACGACCCTGACGGCGGCCGTCATCCGCTCCGATCTCGCCCTCCTCACCCTCTCCGCGCCGTCGGCGCTGCCCGCCGGCAGCTACCGGCTGACGATGGATTTCACCGCCAAATACCAGCGCGACGGCCTCGGCCTTTACAAGACCGTGAGCCGGGGCGACGCCTACCTGTTCACGCAGTTCGAGGACAAGCATGCCCGCAAGGCCTTCCCCTGCTGGGACGAACCCGCTTTCAAAATCAACTGGCAGCTCTCGCTGACCATACCTGTCGGCCTCGAGGCGGTGGCCAATGCCCCGGTGGCCCGCGAGACCCGCACCGCCGACACCAAGACGCTCCACTTCGGCCGCACGCCGCCGATGTCGTCGTATCTCGTGGCGCTGGCCGTGGGCCCGTTTGAGTTCGTGCCGGTCCCCGGTCAGTCCGTGCCCGGCCACATCATCACCCCGCGCGGCCAGTCGGCCCTCACCGCCGATGCTGTCCGCATGGCCCCGCCGATCCTCGCCCGACTCGAGGAATATTTCGGCATCCCCCATCCCTACGCCAAACTCGATCAGATCGCCGTCCCGGAATACGTCTACGGCGCGATGGAGAACGTCGGTCTCATCACCTACACGGACCGCCTTCTCCTGATGGATCCCGATCGCCCCTCGTTCAGCGCCCGGCGCAGCCTCGCCAACGTCATGGCCCACGAGATGTCGCACATGTGGTTCGGCAATCTTGTCACCATGGAGTGGTGGGACGACCTCTGGCTCAACGAATCCTTCGCCGACTGGATCTGCGCCAAGGTTACCGATCAGCAATATCCCGAATTCCGCATCGGGATCCAGCAGAGCCGCGCCATCAAGGGCGCCATGCGTTCGGACACTTTGCCCTCCATCACCGCCGTCCGCCGCAAGGTCACGTCCGAGACCGATCTCGCCCAACTCGCCGATGAACTCACCTACAGCAAGGGCAAGGGCATCCTCACGATGGTCGAGAACTGGATCGGGCCCGACAAGTTCCGTGCCGCCATGCGCGTTTACTTCCAACGGCACAGCTGGGGCAGCACCACGGCCGACGACCTGTGGGCAGCCTTCAGCACCGTCTCGGGCGACAACATCACGCAGATGCTTGCCGCCTACATTGAAAAACCGGGCGTGCCGCTGGTGACCTTTGCCTTTGAACCTGACGGCCGCCTCCGCCTGAGCCAGCGGCGCTTCACCAATCTCGGAGACAAGCCAATGCCGGGGCAGTGGCAGGTGCCCGTCGTGCTCATCTGGAGCAAGGCCGGCCAGTTGCACCGCGAACGCCTGCTGCTCACCGAGCCGACCCAGGTGTTCACTGTGCCGGGACTGGCCGACGCCGACTGGGTTTATCCCAACGCCGGTGAAGCCGGCTATTACCGCTGGAGCCTCCCGCCCGAACTCAACGCGCGCCTTGCCCGCCAGGCCGCCGACCTGAGCCCGCTTGAGCGCGTCGGTCTACTCGACAACATCTCCGCGCTCTTTTCCGCCGGACAGATGGACGGCGGCGATTACCTCGCCTACCTCACGGCCAACGCCCGCGATGAGGATCCGGATGTGACCGAAAGCGTGGTCGGCGGGATCGGCGGCCTGCGCGAGACCTTCGTCAGTCCGACGGCGGAGCCGGCTTACGACGCGTATCGCAAGGCCATCCTGCGCCCCGTGCTCGATCGCATCGGCCTCCAGCCCGTCAAAGGCGAGCCGGACTACGTCAACCCCCTCCGCGCCACCCTCTACGGCGCGCTGGGCACTGAGGCCGCCGACTCCGAAGTCGTCGCCGAATGCCGCCGGCTGACCGCCCTGTTCCTCGAAAATCCGCGGGCGGTGGATTCCAGTCTGGCGAGCACCTCGCTTTCGGTTGCCGCCTATCATGGCGACGCCGAGCTTTTCGAATCTTTCACGGCGGCCTTGGAAAAGGCCCGCACGCCGTCCGGCCGCTCCGCCTACATTCGGGCGCTCAACGGCTTCAGGGATCCCGCGCTGTTGCAACGCGCCCTGGACTATTCCCTGACCCCGGCCCTCAATTCCACCGAGTTCCTCCGCATCCTGCTGGGCACGCGCAGCCGCAGCGGGGTCGGAGCCAGCGAGGATCTGCGCGATCTGGCCGCCAATTGGATGATGACGCATTATGATGCCATCGCCGCCAAGGCCCCCGCCGAATACCTCGCGAGCCTCATCTCCGTCGCCGGCACCTCGGATGAGGATCGCTTCAACCGCGTGCGCGACTTCCTGCTCGCCACGGGACGCCGGACCGAATTCGCGGAAGTCACCATCGCTAAGGCCGCCGACCGCATGCACACCCGCCAGCGCCTCAAGGCCAAGGAGCAGGCCAACATCGAAAAATACCTCGCAACCTTCCCGGGCCGCACGCCGAAAGACTGAAGCGCGCGGAAGTCGCCGCGTGCGGCGCGATTGCCCATAATCAATTATGCCACTCCGCCTTCGCCGGCGGGATGGCCTACCAGCCATGAAATCAACGCTCCTAAGGCTCATCGTGGGGGCCCTGCTTCTCACCAGCGTCTGCGCCGGCCCGGCCAACGCGGCCGCCGATTCCGACCGCCTGCCGGCTCCAACCGACAGTCTTGAGGTCACCTGGACCAGCCCCAGCACCAACGCCGCCGGTTCGATGCCGCTGGGCAACGGCGACATCAGCGTCAACGCCTGGGCCGAGGCCAATGGCGACCTGCTGCTCTACATCGGCAAGTCCGACTCCTGGGACGGCAACGGAAGGCTGTTGAAACTGGGCCGCCTGCGGCTGCATTTTTCGAATCACCCGTTCGCCGCCGCCAATCCTTTCCGCCAGACGATGCACGCGGACCGCGGCGAGATCACCCTCGAGGTCGGACCGGCCGGCGCGGCACTGCAGATCCGCATCCGGGTGGATGCCAACCGGCCGGTGGTCAGGATTGAGTGCGAATCGGATCGAAACCTCGAGGTGGAAACCCGGCTGGAATTGTGGCGCACCACGACCCGTGAACTGCCGGAAGTGGAGGACCACAGCCCGACCGGAAAGCGCTCCGCCGGCGAACTCACCAAGGTCACACCCGACACGATCCTCGACGCCGCCGATGCCCTGGCTTGGGTGCATCGCAACGAGCATTCCGTCTGGGCCGGCACATTGGAACTGCAGGGCTTGGGTCGCATGGTGCCACAACTCCGGGATCCCCTGCTGGGTTTGACCTCGGGCGCCCTCGTCCGCGGTGCGGATTTGCAGCGTACGGACCGGACCAGACTCCAATCCAAGGCCTCCGGCAAACGATTCACGATCAGTGTCCATCCGCTGGTGGCCCAGACCGCCTCGGCGGCCGAATGGCTGGCGCAGGTGCGCAAGCAGGCGGACGCCAGCGATGCGGTGGCGGCGAATGTGGCCCGCGCCGAACATCTGGCCTGGTGGCAATCGTTCTGGCAGCGCAGCCATATCGTGGCTTCAGGGCCGCCGGAGGCCGCCAAGGTCACCCAGGGCTACAATCTCCAACGCTTCCTGCTGGCCTGCGCCAGCCGCGGGCGTTTCCCCATGAAATACAACGGCTCGCTCTTCACCGTGAACGGCACGCGCGAGGCGGCCCTGGCCGCCGTCCCCGTGCCCGAGGTTTACGACGCCGATTACCGCATGTGGGGCGGAGGCTACTGGTTCCAGAACTGCCGCCTGATCTACTGGCCGATGCTGATGGCCGGCGACTTCGATCTGATGCAGCCGTTCTTCCGGTTGTACCGGGACATCCTGCCGTTCGCCGAGGCCCGCACGCGGATCTACTACGGCCACGACGGCGCGTTCTTCCCCGAGGCCTTCACCTTCTGGGGCAGCTATCTGAACATCCATTATGGCTATGACCGGACCGGACGGACGGTCTCACCCTCGGATGTGATCGCCGCAGTCCAGGGCCGCCGGTCGCAGGAACCGATGAAGCCCGGTGACGTGGCCAACACCTACATCCGCAGCTACTGGCAGGGAGGCATCGAACTGTTGGGGATGATGGCCGATTATCACGCCCAGACGCAGGACGGGGAGTTTCTCCACCAAACCCTGTTGCCCATGGCCCGGCCGATCCTGCGCTTCTATCGTGAGCACTACCCGCAGCGCGACGACCAGGGCAAGATGGTGATCAAGCCCTCGCAGGCCCTCGAGACCTGGCAGATTGCCGTCAATCCCCTCCCCGAGGTCGCGGGCCTGCGCTGGGTCACCGATTCATTGCTGCAAATCGCCGATCTCCCCGCGGCGGATCGCAAAGCCTGGACCGAGTTTCGTGAACTGCTGCCGCCGCTGCCCTCCCGCGTGGAATATTGGAACAGGAAAAAATACCTCGTGCCGGCCCTGCAATATGACGTCCTCGGCAACGCCGAGAATCCGGAACTGTACGCGATCTTTCCCTATCGGCACTATGGGGTCGGCAAGCCGGAGTTGGAGGTGGGACGGGAAACCTACGCCCGCCGGCTGCACCCCGGCACGGGTTGCTGGCGCCAGGATTCCATTCAGGCCGCCCTGCTGGGACTGACGGACGAGGCGAAGCGCGACGTCGTGGCCAACTTCAACGGCCAGCATCCGAATTTCCGCTTCCCGGCCATCCTGGGGCCCAATTTCGACTGGATTCCCGATCACGATCACGGGGGTGTGGCCATGATCGCGTTGCAACGGATGCTGCTCCAGACCGAGGGCCGGAAAATACTCCTGCTGCCCGCCTGGCCCAAGGATTGGGACGTGAGCTTCAAGCTCCACGCCCCGCAGCAGACGGTCATCGAATGCGTGTACCGGGCCGGCCAAATCCAATCCCTGCACGTCACGCCTGAATCCAGGCGCCAGGATGTGGAAATCTTGCTCCCCGCCGCCGCCCCGGCCACGGGAGTGAATCAGGGCGCGCCGACAAAATAGGCGGCTTTCCTGCAGGAGCGGCTTTTTTCCGCGAGGGGGGGCGCCACATCGCGGGCGAACGC
>JBIJDP010000280.1:0-4498 GCA_044344065.1 Opitutaceae bacterium | reverse complement strand
CAACAACATCGCGGAAAAAAGCCGCTCCTACAACCAGACCGCACCGTGGCAAAATGGCGGGCAACCCAATTTGAAGACGTTCCTTGGGGCGCGCCGTCGTGCCTAAGCTGCAATTGGAGACGTACCATCATCACGGGTCCGCCCAGGGGCACAAAAAAACCGGAGCGAAGGATTTCTCCTCCGCCCCGGTGGATTTTTCTATTTAAGCTGCATTGCCCAGGTTCAGCACCCGGCGCGACAGCGGCTGCCAGACCGAGCGGCGGACCACCTCGGGGAGGCGTACGACCGACTGGGTCCAACTGCGATTTTCTTGAGTCTGTTGCACAACCGCGGACTGGATTTCGGCCGCTGGCGGGAGATCCTCCTCGAGACGGGAGTTTTCATCGAACTCGTACGTAGAGAAAAGGATCGCGCCGGAGCCGAAGCACCCTGGTTGCACGACAAACATGATCTTGGATTTTTTATTCATGGTCAGAAGGAAGACTCGCGCGGTTCGCGGAATCCTCCAGGCCGACCATGAACTGCTAAAGAACGCGGACCCGGAAACCTGTGAATCCCGGTCCAACCGTCAAGCACTGGTCCGAGGTGATATACATTAGTCATTATAATTTAGCGCCTTACGGAGATAATGGACCGTCAGATTTTAGCCGAAAAACTCAACCGCAGCGAGGGCCGTCAGAGACGGTGGGCCATACTGTAGGAGCGGCTTTACGCCGCGATCGGACACGCCACATCGCGGCATAAAGCCGCTCCTACAACCAGGGCACGTCTGCAAATGAGACCGGTGCCAAGGGGCGCAGCTTGACTGCGCCCGTTTTATGCCCGCAGGGCAGTCGCAAACCCACCTCCGACTGACGTCGAACAAATCGTTCTATTTCCCCAGCTTGCGCAGCGCCTGGTTGATTTTCACCAGGTCGCAGACCTCCGGGTGATAATCCGGCCCGAGCCATTCAATCCATTCCCGCCCCAAGTCGGTTTCAGGCTCCTTGATGCAGGCCAGCATGTCGTGAAACGCTTCCAGTCCCCCGCAGTCCTCCGGTGGGCCCATCCGCTCCCCGGCGATGCAAGCCGGGTAGCGCAGGCCTTTTTCAACCGTCAGGGTCTTCTCGATGTGGATGTCCACCTGCCAGGCCTCGCCAAAATCATAATGGTAAACGAGTCCGTGGCGCTGCCCCAGGTCCAGGTCGGAGAGCGTCACGTCGCGGTCGTCCTCGATCACGAGGGTATCATTCTTGACCGGATTCCCGAAGCGCAGGTCATCCAGGCTGAACACGTGGGTCTGGTAATCGAACCAGTCGAACAGGATCTGGATGGTGTCGTGCAGCCGGGACAGCCACATGGACTCGCGCACCAGCAGCCGCCGCCAGATGCGCGGCGAGGTGCCCGCCACCTCGAGCCGCAGCGAGAACACCTGCTCCGCCTTTTTCTTTTTGAGGGGCGAGCCCCTGCCTTCATGGAGACCAATCATCGGGGGCCAACGTGATGGACCCTCGCCGGGCGTTCAACGCCAACCTTGGTGCAATCCATGCGGATTGTTAGGCGTTGACGCCCCACGGCCCGCGCTGGCCTGCTCGGCCGTATCATGGTCGGCTCCATCGGTTTCGACAACGCCCGCTACCTGGAACAGCAAAGCGCGGCCATCCTTGAGCGCGTCAATGACTCCCACGCCAAGCTCTACCTCGAGTTCGGCGGCAAGCTGGTCTTTGACTACCATGCGGCCCGCGTGCTGCCGGGCTTCCACCCCAACGTGAAGATGCAGCTCCTGCAGCATCTCAAGGACCGCATCGAGGTCCTGCTGTGCATCTACGCCGGCGACATTGAAAAGCGGAAGATGCGCGCCGACTTCGGCATCACCTACGACACCGACGCCCTGAAGACGATCGACGACCTGACCGAGCGCGGCGTCATCGTGCGCGCCGTCGTGATCACCCGCTTCGACCACCAGCCGGCGGCCGTGGCCTTCAAGAACCGGCTCGAGCGCCGCGGCCTCAAGGTCTACACACACCGCGTCACCAAGGGCTACCCGACCGATGTGGACACGATTGTCAGCGAGGAGGGCTACGGCGCCAACCCCTACATCGAGACCGAGCGCCCCATCGTGGTCGTCACCGGCCCCGGTCCCGGCAGCGGCAAGCTGGCCACCTGCCTCAGCCAGCTCTACCATGAGCACAGGCACGGGGTGCACGCCCGGTTCGCCAAGTTCGAGACCTTCCCCATCTGGAATCTGCCGCTGAAGCACGAGGTCAACGTGGCCTACGAGGCCGCCACCGCGGAACTGAAGGACGTGAACCTCATCGACCACTTCCACCTCGAGGCCTACGGCGAGGCCGCGGTGAACTACAACCGCGACCTGGAGGCCTTCCCGCTCCTGCGGTGCATCATCGAGCGCATCACCGGCGAGCCCTCGTTCTACAAATCGCCGACCGACATGGGCGTAAACCGCGCCGGTTTCGGCATCACGGATGACGCCGCCTGCCGCGCCGCCGCCGCCCAGGAAATCATCCGCCGCTATTACAGCTATGCCTGCGAGTACGCGCTGGGCCTCGTCGAGAAGGACACCGTGCAGCGGGCCGAGCTCATCATGAAAGGTCTCGGCCTCAAGCCGACCGACCGCGTGGTTGTCGCCCATGCCCACGCCGCCGCGGCGGCCGGCCCGGCTGCGGGCAAGGGCGCCGACGGCATCTACTGCGGCGCGGCCGTTCAGTTGCAGGACGGCCGCATCGTGGCCGGCAAGAATTCACCGCAACTGCACGCCGCCTCGAGCCTGATCCTCAACGCCGTCAAGGTCCTCGCCGGCATCCCCGACCACCAGCACCTGCTGCCGCCGGCCATCACGCAGTCACTGACGCATTTCAAGAAGCAAGTGCTCAAGGGCAACATGATGAGCCTCGACGTCGAGGAGACCCTGATCGCCCTCAGCATCAGTGCCACGATGGACCCGGCCGCCCGCAAGGCCGTCGAGAAACTGCCGGAGCTCAGCGGCTGCAACGCGCACATCACCCACCTGCCGACACCCGGCGACGCCGCCGGCCTGCGCAAGCTCGGCCTGACCGTCACCAGCGATCCCGAATTCGCCTCAAAATACCTCTACGTGAGCTGAATTTCCCTCACGCCCCGACCTCGCGCCGGGCGCTCATCACCCAATCCAGGATCTCTTTGCTGGCGACCAGTTGCTGGGCCTCGAACGAAAGTCCGCCGAGCACGCTCAATGCCTCGTCCAGCAGGTCCCGGCGCCGGGTCCGGCCGGCCTCATCATCCGCCTGGGCCCGGGCGAGGTGATAAAGCGCATTCGCAAAGCTCAGGTGAAAGTAAACCTCCTTGGCACCCCTGGCCCGCTTCTCCCGGTAGAACGCCTCCGCTTCAACCAGCGGCCCGAGTGCCTCGGCGCGGTTGCCGGCCAGCAACAGGGCGCGACCCAGCCGCACCCTCGCCCGGGCCATCATGTCCAACTGCGACAATTTATCCAGTCGTCCGAAGATCGGCGCGTCCACAATTTGCCGGCTCACTTCCAGGGCTTCCTCCACCCGTCCCAGCCGCACGGCAGACTCCGCCTGCCAGGTACGGGCGCGACGCAGGATGTTGTTGCGGAAATCGGGGTCGTTTTCCTTGGTGAGCTTGGCCTTGTCCAGCTGCGCCAGGACTTCGACCGCCCGATCGTGCAGCCGGGCATATTTCCCTTCTGCCGCGAGCACTTCAAATTCGGCTATCGCCACATTCATGGTGACGAGCTGCGCCTGCTCCCGGTCAATATTCCGATCCTTGACCCAGCTCTCAACCAACTTGCGGAGCTCAGTCATGTTCTCGCCGGCGGCCGGCTGCTGGCCCAGTTGCGCGGTCAGGACCATGGCCGCGGCCCGCGCACCCACATAGGTCAGGTCCGCGCCGGTCCGGTTGCGCTGATCCTGCACCATCGCGGTCGTCTCCCGGTATTTTTTCAGGGCCGCAGACAACCGGCCCTGAGCAAGATAGGTGTCGGCGAGGCTCGCCCCGCCGCTGGCCAGCGAGCGCCAGCCTTCGCTGTCGGCCGGGTTGAACTGCACATAACTGCCGGCGGCAGCGAGGGCCTTTTCATAGTTCGCCTCGGCCTTGTCCAGGTCATGGCGATCCGTCGCGACCTGGGCGAGCATGTCGGCGGAATTGAAGCGGTTCTTCATCGCCCGCAAATCCCCCGGTCGCATCGCCAGCACCTTTTGCGCAATCTCGCTCACGATGCCGGCCAGGCGCTCGGCCTCGTCTGTCTGCCCCAGCCGCTGGACCATCCGCGACTGCGAGTCCGTCACGTCGCCGTAGATTGACGCGGCCGTGAGGTCCTTCAGGTTCAATGCGCCCATCGCGGCGAGAATCTGCCGCGACTCCTCGCAGAGCACCACCCCGTCGGCCGGATTCGACTGCGCGTGGGCCAGGTATTGGAGGACATCGGCCAGCGCCAGTTTGGCCGTGCGGGTGGCCCGGCCGGCTGCGACCAAGGGACGCAGGAGGGCGGCGGCTTTCTCCAAGT
>JBIJDP010000313.1:0-4207 GCA_044344065.1 Opitutaceae bacterium | reverse complement strand
GAACTCTGCTCCCACTGCTTCCTCCTGTAAAAGGTTTGGCCCAAATGTGCCTTCTGAGCCTTTTGTGGCCATTATCTTGGCTTCGGATCCGCATCCGTGACATCCGTGCAATCCGTGGTTAAAAACTCCGTCCTCATGAGGCTTCTCTCCGTGGTGCTCGCGCCCGTGCTCCTCCTCCTCGCCGGCTGCGGCGGCAAGGGAGGCAACGACCGCATGATCGTTTACAACTGTGCGGCGAACACGGCGGAGATCACGGCGCTCAAGCCGGCGCAGGAGAAGTTTTTCGCCCGCACCGGCATCCGCGTGAAGCTCAACCCGTTCAGCGGCGAGGAGAAACTCTACGCGATGATCGCCGCGGGCCAGGCGCCGGATGTCTTCTACACCAACAACGCGGTGCGCGACCGGCTCGCCGCCGAGGGCCGGCTGCTCGACCTGCGGCCGTGGGCGGAGCAGGATCCGCTGTGGGCGAAACTCCGACCCGAAGTGCGCGCGGCGGCAGCTTCCGTGGACGGCGGCATCTACAGCCTCGGCAATTGGACGCATACGTGCGGCGTGTATTACGACCGCGCGGCGTTTGCGGCGGCCGGCATTGCCCCGCCGACGGCCGACTGGACCTGGGCCGACCTGCGCGCGGCGGCCAAGGCGCTGACCCGCGACGACAACGGAGACGGCAAGCCCGAGCGCTACGGGGTGTTCATTCCCGCGCACTTCATCGAGGCACTGGAACAGATGAACCATGCCCCGGTCCCGCATGATGCGCTCTTCCTTTCCATTCCGCCCGAGGCCCGCGAGGTCTACGGCGAATACCTCGGACTCATCCGTGCTGGGTTCATGCCCGACATCCGTCGCGTGCAGGCCCTCGGCATGCAGGCGGCGCAGATGCTGCAATCGGGCCGCGTGGCGATGCTGGTGGAGGCGGTCCCGCACCCCGGCCTGGTGGAAACCCTGACCATTGACTGGGCGGTGGCGCCCTTGCCGCGTTTCGGGACGAAGGAGCCGCGCTACTTCCGTTCCGCCAGCGGCGGGCTGTCGCTCAGCGCCACGGTGAAAAACCCTGCCGACGCTTGGCGGACCCTCGCGTGGCTCATCAGTGAGGCGGAACCGTACCAACCCAGCCCCGTGCTGGCGGGCGTGCCGTTTGTGACCGCCTGGGAGGAAAAATACCCGCAGCTCCGCGACCGCGGTTTCCGCGAGGTTTGGAGCCTCAGTGAACAGCATCCCGGCGGCGACCCGCGGTATTTTGTGCGGTTTGCGAGCTGGTCCATGGGTCCGGTGATGACGCGCTTTCAACCCTGGCTTGACCGGCTCTGGTCCGGCGACGCCACCGTGGACCAGGTGATCGCGGCGGTGCCGGAGATCAACGCCGAGGTCCGGCGCGATCTGGAGCGCCAGGCGAATTCCACGGCGCTGCGACCCGCGTGGAAAGTGGCGCTCGAACGTGCGCTGGCGGAGGCACCCAAATGACGCGGGGAGCAAAAGTAGGGCAGGTCTCCGACCTGCCCAAATCACGTACCTGCCGGCAGGCCATCATGGGCAGGTCAAAGACCTGCCCTGCTTGGGCACCCGACAAACGTTTCGCTTTTGAATCCACGGCCCGCGACAGCGGCCGCATCCGGCTCGGGCGCGCCGTCGTGGCGGAGGTCCGTCGACTGGAATTGATCAATTATCGCCCGGTGCGCGGTGCGGCGCCGCTCGTGGGTGAGGACGCGGGCGTGCCGCTGTACTGGCGGCAGTATGGCAACCATCAGGGCCCGGAGCGCAGCGCCAATTCGCATCGGCGTCTGACCTTGCTCGCGTCGGGCCCGGGCTGGCTGCAACTGCGTGCCACCGGTCGCACGCGTTCGAAGAGCATCGCGAGTGTTTTCATTGTGACCGTGCAGGTGGATGCCCAGGGCCGGGTCGCCCTTGATATGCAGGCGCGGTTGGAGGTCCTGCCCGGTCCGGGCTGGCTGGTGACGCCGCATCCGGATCATGGCGAGGTGACGTTCTGCACCCTGTGGCCGGCGGGGGTGTTCGCGCCTGATGGACGGGCCCCCAAGCGCTACCAGTCCTGTCTGGCGTTCCGCGGCACGAAAGTCAGTCGCATCGAGCACCACCACCTCGGCAGTCCCGACAAACACCATATCCGGTTGGGCGATGGCGATCATTTTGCCTGGGTGCTGGAAGACTTTAACCCGGTCATCACCCTGTGGGCCGGCCCACGGGTGGAGGCGGGCGTCTGCGCCTACATGTGGGACACGCATTTCGGACTGAAAATCTGCCGGGCCGGACGCCCGGTGACCTTGCGCCCCGGCACAGTTCTCACCGCCGGTTACTCCCTGACCGCGGCCTCGCGCGCCGCCATGCATCGCTGGGTCAAGCAGGCGAGACTGCTGTCACCCGGCCCGGCCGCGGACACCCCGGTCTGGACCGGTGGGCGGCATACGTTTCAGGAGACCTTTCGCAGCGCCGGCATTGATCGCAACACGGCGTGGCCATGGGAGACGGCGGTGATCAGCGGCAGGGCCCAATATGCAAAATGGGCGCACGATCTGCGGACTGGTTGTTCCGATCATTTTTCGCTGCGCATCCACCATCGCGCCGCGGTGCAGTCCTGCTGGCGCGCGTCCACGCTCGGGTCGGCGTTCGGCGAACCGGCGTTTCGCCGCGGCGGCCGGCTGCGCGTGCGGGCAATGGTGCGCACCCGGGATCTGCGGGGCGAAGTGAGCGTGGTGTTGCGCCTGCACCGGACGGGGCGGGGCAGCGTGTTCGACGCGGCGACGTATGAAACCCATGTGAGTCCGGTGGTACGGACAGTGAATCAGGACTGGCTGGAACTGACCGTGACCACCCCCGCGATCACCCCTGCGCCCGACCGGGTACATCTGTTGCTGCAATTGAACGGAAAAGGCACCGCATGGTTCGATGACGTGGAGTTCACTCGGATCAGTCGCGGCTACGAGCGTGAGCGAGCGGGGAGGGGCGGCCACCCTGCCATGCGGTCTGTAGGTAGGGCGGGTCAAAGATCCGCCATGGGCAGGTCAAAGACCTGCCCTGCTTTGGTCGCGGCGAAAGGAGTGCGGACATGAAACTGAAATTCCGCACGGTTCGTCCCGGAGTCTTTCGCGCCAGCCTGCCGCGGGTGGTGCGCAAACCGGTGCTGGTCGAGGTTCGCCTGACCCTGCCGGACGGTTATCTTGAGAAGCACTGCCGCTATGCGCGGATCAAGGACCCTGCCGGACGCCCAACCTTTCTGAACACCGAATATGCAGTCACGCCGCCGGGGCTGCGCGTCGGACCGTGGCCGGGCTGGCGTGGGATCCCGGAGCTGCCCGCGCTGACGCTGCGATGCGGTGCGAACGTCGTGCCGGGCAAGTCCTATTTTCTCGGCGACGAGGAGGTGGTCGGCGAACTGCGGGTGATGTTTCCCTGTGAAGCCGGGATCACGGGTCCGCTGGAGCTGGTCTCGCCGGACCCGGCGTTGCGGCCGCGCCGGGCGCAGGTGGTGGTGAATCTGCCGGCCTACGCGCCGCCGCGGCCGGTGAACTTGCGGGCTGAATTGCGCGGTCGGCACCCCCGGCTGGTGATCGATGCCGCGCAGGTTACTGAGTTGCGGCGCGAGATCCGCGGCGTGCGCACACCGCATTGGCGGCGGCTGCAGCAACTGGTGTGCGAATCGTGGTCGTTACCGTATGCGACGACGCCCGAAGGCAAGGTACTGCCCGGCCGCGAGCGTCTGACTGGGGCCGACCGCACGCTCATCGCGGCCCTGTCCGCCCTGCTGCGGCCCGACGCTAAGACGACCGCCTGGGCGAAGCGGACCTATTTTGCGTATCTCCGAGAAACGGCGCGGCCGGACTTCGGTCCGCTGGGCATCGACACGCAGAGCGGCGAGGTGCTCTACCTCCTCTGCGTGGGTTACGACTGGCTGCACGGCACCATGACCCCGGCTGAGCGCACTCGGGCCCGGCGGCGGCTGTGGGAAGTGGCCGCTATTTGCCGGCGGCATCTGGACCCGGCCCGGCGCGATTATGCCCAGGCCCATTACCTTGGGTGCGGATTGGGCATGCTGGCGTTTGCATTTCTCTTCTGGGATGAGCACCCCGAGGCGTTTGCCTGGGCGGCGGAGTTGCGCGGGGCGTTCGACCGCGTACTCGCGATGCTGCCGGCCGACGGCTTTTTCCCGCACGGCCTCAACCTGTGGATCTACGAGCAAGGTTTCCTGCTG
>JBIJDP010000312.1:0-4208 GCA_044344065.1 Opitutaceae bacterium | reverse complement strand
TCGTCGGCGTTCTTCACGGCATCGAGGCTGCCCTTGGAAAGGGTTTCCAGCTTGTCCGCGGCCACGCTCAGGCCGGAGAGGAATTGACGGGCGGCGGACGCACGGCGGTCACCGAGACCGAGATTGTACTCGGCCGTGCCGCGCCAGTCGCAATGACCTTCGAGCAGCACGCGGTGGGTCGGGTTGTCCTTGAGATATTGCGCGGCCGCTTCGAGCTTGGCCCGTTCGCCCTGCTTGATGCTGGACTTGTCGAAATCGAAATACACCGGCTGCAGGAGCGTGCGGTTCTGGCCGTTGGGATCCCAACCGGCGTCACGGCCTGAGAGCATTGAATTCGGATCCGCGATGGTGGAAATGTCCTGCGGCATGATCGAACCACCCGCGGAAGGCCCGAGCACAGTCGAGCTCGGATCGGGGCGTTTCGGTTTTTTGGCGCAGCCGGTCAGGACAACGGCGGCGCTGACGAGGACGAAAAGTAATTTCCGGGAAACAATATTCATGGAGAGCGGTGATGGAGCGTTGACGTTACCTATTGGCCAGGTTGTGCGGCACGGCAAGGATTTACTACACGGTTTTCTTCGGTTCGATGAGACCGATTTCCAAGGCGTAACGGGTGAGGCTGGCGACGTCGTGCAGATTGAGCTTCCGCATCAGGTTGGTCCGGTGGTTGTCGACGGTCTTGATGCTGATGCCCAGCTTGACCGCGATTTCCTTGGTGCTGTGGCTCTCGGCGACCAGTTGCAGGATCTCGCGTTCGCGGTCGGTCAGGAAGTCCGAGGCATTGCTCGCGGCCGGGTTGGCGACGACATTGCGGAGCAGGGCGGCCACCGCCGGGCCGAAGTAGTTGCCGCCATTGGCGACCGTCACAAGGCCCTGCTTGAACTCCATCAGGCCGGCCGTTTTTTCGACGAAACCGTGGGCCCCGGCCTCGAGCATTTCGCGGACAAGGACGGGGTTTTCATGGCCGGAAAACACCAGCACGCGGACGCCCGGGTGTTTTTTCACGAGTCGGCGGAGAATATCCACTCCATTCAGGCCGGGGAGCTTGGCATCCAGCACCAGCAGGTCGGGCTTCAATTCTAGGCACAGGTTCAGCGCCTGCTGGCCGTCGCCGCTTTCACCCACCAGCTGGTAATTACTGTCCAACCGGAGGATCTCGACGAGCATCTCCCGGATGGCGGTTTGATCCTCAACGATGACAAGGCGTTTCATGGGTTGGACGGGGAGGGAAAATATCCGCACTGGTGGGTCGGCCGGGATTCGAACCCGGAACCAACGACTTAAAAGGACGCTGCTCTACCATTGAGCTACCAACCCACAAGTGCCGGAAAAGGTGCGAAATAGGTTTTGTAAGCTGAGATTGGCAAGTAATTTCTAGCACGTAAAGCCGCGAAGCATTTGACCGCGCGAACCAGCGCCCTAAACATCACGCCGTTATAAATAATCCGGGAACAATTCAGAGGTACACCCATCAGAGCGAGGTTGAACGTATGTCATCCAAAGCTCAGGAAGTGGCCATGGACCGCCTGCTGGTCGACCGGTTTAAAAACGGCGACCAGACGGCCTTTGACGAAATGGTGTCCCGCTATTGGGACCGCATCTATGCCATGGTGCATCAGTTGCTGCGCAACACCCAGGATGCGGAAGAGGTTACCCAGGATGCATTTATCCGGGCCCATCGTGGTCTGGTGAATTTCCGGGGAGACTCCGCCTTCTCCACCTGGCTGTACCAAATCGCCACCAACCTGGCCCGCAACCGGTACTGGTACTGGTGGCGGCGGAAGCGGGACCGGACGATCTCGTTCGACCAGCCCGTGAGTCCGGACGGGGACGCCACCCTGGCCGACATCATCCCGGCCGAGGTCGAAACCCCCGATGACATCACCGTGACGCAGGAATTCGTGGACCGCATCAGCCAGGGCATGGAGAAGCTGAGCGCGAAGCACCGCGAGATCCTGATCTTGCGCAACATCAAGAACCAGTCCTACGAGGAGATCGCCGAAATCCTGGGGATCTCCGTGGGCACCGTCAAAAGCCGCATCGCGCGGGCCCGCGAGAGCCTGCGCAGCAAACTGGGAGAAGACTTCAAATGAAAGACACCAAGTTCATCGAATTGCTGAATCTGTATCTTGACCATCAGATCAGCGAGACGGAATCCGCCCAGTTGGAGGCGGAGATCCGCAGCAACCCCGCGCGCTACCGCCTGTACCGGCAGTATTGCCAGATGCAGAAAGGCTGCACGCTTTTGACCGAAAAATTCTGCGCCGAGGTTCCGGCCAAGGCCAGTGTTGCCCCGGCCGTCCGCAAGCGGCGCTTGGCCGTGGCCTATTATTATGCCGCCGGTTTCGCGGCCGCCGCCTGTGTCGCCCTGCTGGTGGTCACCCGCCCGGCGGGTTCAAATGCCGGCCCGGCGCTCGCCGCGTCGAATCCACCCGAGGTCCGCACCGCCCTGCCGGTTCCGGCGCGTCCGACGGCCGCTGAGACGCAGGAAATGCGCACGGTGTTCACCACCCAGGCGCTCGCCCAGCTTGAAGCGCCGGCCGAGGGCTCGGCACTCTTCACCGCCGCCGGCCCCGCCAGTTTTGATTGGATGAATGAGGTCCGCTTGCATCCCGTGCAGTCCGTGCCGGTGGTCTTTGAAAGCACCCCGGATCGCACGCCGGAACGGGACGCATTCCGCAGCCGCCGGCCGTTCCAGGCGACGGTGGAAATGACGGCCTATCAGTTCCAGAAGTAAGGCGCCTCAGTTCAGCGCCTTCTTGATCAGCGCCTCGGTCGTGGCCGCGGCGCCCAGGGCAAGGGCCGCGCGACGGATGGCTTCATCCGCCGCCGCCGCCTTGTAGCCCAGCGCCGTCAGCGCCAGCACGGCATCGCGGTGCCGCGAATCGCCCCCGAGTTCATTCGCAGCCGCCGTGGCGTCGGCCGGCTGGATCGTCGCGCCGCCGCCCACCTTGTTTTTCAATTCCACCACCAGGCGTTCCGCGGTCTTTTTGCCGATGCCGGGGCACTTGGAAAGCGTCGCGACGTCGCCATTGCGGATCGTGCTCTCGAGCATGGCCAGCGACAGCTTGCTCATGATCGTGAGCGCACTCTTGGGACCGATGCCGGTGACGTGCTCGATCATCAGGCGGAAGAAGTCGCGCTCCGCGGGAGTGGCGAAGCCGTAGAGGGTCTGCGCATCCTCCCGGTAAATGACATGCGTGTGCAGCTTCACGGTGGAACCATTGGCCGGGAGCTTCTCCGCGGTGGTCACGGGGATGTTCACCTCATAGCCAAAGCCGTTGAGTTCGATGATGGCGTGCAACGGCGTCGCCCCGGTCAGCGTGCCTTGGATGGAAGTAATCATGACTCAGGACTTCAATCCCAGCACGTCCTGCATGTCGTAGAGTCCGGGCTTCTGCCTGACCACCCACTGCGCAGCCCGCAGGGCGCCGCGGGCGAAGATGCCGCGGTCGCTGGCCTTGTGCGTGAGTTCCAGGCGCTCACCGAGCGCGGCAAACATCACGGTGTGGTCGCCGACGACGTCGCCACCGCGCAGCGAGTGAATGCCGACCTCGTTCGGCTGGCGTTCGCCGGTGATGCCCTCACGGCCGTGCCGCAGCGCGTCGGCCGTGAGCTTGCGCTCCTCGAGGATGATCTCGAGCAGGCGCGCGGCCGTGCCGCTGGGGGCGTCCTTCTTGAACCGGTGGTGCATTTCCACGACCTCGGCATCGTAGCTTGCATCGAGGATGCGCGCCGCCTGCTGGGTGAGGGAGAAGAGCAGATTCACGCCGACCGAATAATTGCCCGACCAGACGCAGGGAACGGCCGCGGCTTCCTTGCGCAGGTGGATTTTCTCCTCGGCCGTATGCCCGGTGGTGCCGATCACGAGCGGCTTGCCCAGGGCCTTGGCCCGGCGGATCACGTCGCCCGTCGCCTGGTGCGAGCTGAAATCAATGATCACGTCGCCGAGTTTGAGGCCGGCATCGAGGTCGTCGCCGGCATCCAGGGACGCACCGACGGTGATGCCGTTTTCCTTCGCCGCCGCGGCGATCGCGCGGCCCATGCGGCCGAGGCCGCCCACAATCGCAATGCGCATCGTCATGGGAAAATCAGTAGCCGAGCGCCTTGAGGGTTTGCAGCACAATCTGGCGGTTGGCCGCACTCATCTCGCACAACGGCGCGCGCACCTCGTCGGAGCGGATGATGCCAGCCCGCTTGAGTCCGGC
>JBIJDP010000311.1:0-4218 GCA_044344065.1 Opitutaceae bacterium | reverse complement strand
ATATCTCTGTTCACAATCCTTATGTGACTTTTGAGCCTTCTGTGGCCATCGATTGATTCGGCATCCGTGCCATCCGTGTGATCCGTGGTTAAAGAATCCGGATCCGCGTTTTTGTTCTACCTGTATTCTCGGCCATTTTCCTTTCGCGTGCTCTCGCGTTCGGGGCTTCGCTGGCAGCCTCCCCATGAACGTCTACCACCTCTCGCCCCTGGGTAATGATCGCTGGACCGGCCGCCTCGCGGCCCCCGCCCGCAACCGTCGCGACGGTCCGTGGGCCACCCTCGCCGGCGCCCGCGACAACCTGCGCGCCCTCCGGGCTGCCGGCAAGATCATCGGTCCCGTCACCGTGCAGGTGCACGACGGCCGCTACGCGCTGACTGAGACCGTTGCCTTCAGCCAGCACGATTCGCATACGCACTACCTCGCCGCCCCCCGCGCCAAACCCGTCTTCGACGGCGGCGAGCGCCTCACCGGCTGGAAGGTCGGCGAGCGCAACGGCCACACCGAGTGGACCCTCGACCTCCCCGAGGTCGCCGCGGACCGCTGGCAGTTCAAATCCCTCTTCGTCAACGGCCGCCGCGCCCCGCGCGCCCGCCTCCCGAAGTTCGCCCCCGAGGGCAAGGCGGTGCACAACTACTACCGCCTCGGCGAGATCAAGCACCCCGACCGCACCGGCCTCTTCGACGGCCACGACATGTTCAAGCCGAAGCCCGGCGACGTGCAGGACTGGCCGTCGCTGCCCGACGCCGAGTTCGTGCTGCTGCACTACTGGGTCGAGGAGCGCATGCCGCGTCCGCAGTATGATCCGAAAACCGGCTGGCTCCGCTTCGCCCGGCGCTCGGCCTTCAACCTTTACGAGGCCTCCTCCGCCGCCTACGGCAACCGCGACCTCTCCCGCTACTACATCGACAACCTCTTCGAGGCGCTGACCGAGCCCGGCGAATGGTACCTGAACCGCACCACCGGCCGGCTGTACTACCTGCCCAAGCCCGGCGAGACGCCCGCCAACACCGCGGTCTGCGCCCCGCGCATCCAGACCTTCATCCGCGCCAGCGGCCAGTTCTTCAACGACACCATCGAGCCGTTCGACGCCCACGCCACCCCGCATGTCCGCAATTTGGAGTTCACCGGCCTGACCTTTCGGCACGGCGACTGGTATTCGCCGCTCGTGGCCACGCAGCAGTTCCATCCCATCTACGGCCAGGAGCTCTCCCTCGCCGGCAACATGCAGGCCGCCCACTGCGTCCCCGGCACCCTCATCTTCCGCGCCGCCCGCGACTGCGCGGTCCGCGACTGCACCTTCAGCCAGCTCGGCCTCTACGGCATCGAGTTTGACGAGGGCTGCCGCGACTGCGCCGCGGTCGGCAATGATCTGACCGACCTCGGCGCCGGCGGCATCCGCGGCGGCGGCACCGACTTCGACGGCCACCTCGACGGCCGCACGGGGTACCTCACGATCACCGACAACACGATTAGCCACATCGGCCGCATCTTTCACCAGGGCGTGGGCGTGTTCCTCGGCCACGCGTTCAACTGCACGGTGGCCCACAACCACATCCACCACGCCTGCTACACCGGCATCTCCACCGGCTGGACGTGGGGGTTCCGCGAGACGCCCTCGCGCAACAACCGCATCGAGAGCAACCTCATCCACGACATCGGCGCCGGCGTGCTGAGCGATCTGGGCGGCATCTACACCCTGGGCGTGCAGCCCGGCACGCTCGTCCGCGGCAACCACCTGCATCACATCTGGTCGCACGACTACGGTGGCTGGGGCATCTACCTCGACGAGGGCACGGCGCACCTGGTCATCGAGCACAACCTCGTGCACGACACGAAACACGCGCCGTTCAACATCCACTTCGCCCGCGAGAACGTCGTCCGCCACAACATCTTCGCCCGCGGCACGCACGCGCTGACCTCCGTCTCGCGCGTCGAGCCCGGCCCGATGAGCGCGAACTACTTCAACAACATCGTCGTGGGCCCGAGTCTCCGGCTCTTCTGCGGCGGCTACAAGGGCAACATCGCCGAGGGCGCCCTCAGCTCCAACGCCAACTGTTTCTGGTCACCCGGCGGCAAGATCCCGCACAGCGCCAACCCGCGTTCCAAGACACCAGGCGTGCCGACCCGCGTGACCTGGAAGGAATGGCGGCAGGCCGGCCATGACCAGCTCTCCATCATCGCCGATCCGAAGCTCACCGAGGGCCGCAAGACCTGGCGCCTCGCGAAGAACTCGCCTGCGCTGAAACTCGGCTTCAAGCCCTGGGACTGGTCCAACTGCGGCCCGCGGCCCAAGGCGAAGCGAGCCTGAGGTTCCTTAACCACGGATCACACGGATTTCACGGATGAAGGCCTAGACAATGGCCACAAGAGGCTCAGATAGCACATAAGGATCCAGACCATTTACAGGAGGAAGCAGAGGAAACGGAGACCTTGGGTTCTGATCTCTGCTCACTCTGTTACCTCCTGTAAATTGGATCGGTTCTTTTTGTGCCTTCTGGGCCGTTGCCTTGGATCCATCCGTGGCATCCGTGCTATCCGTGGTTAACTGGCCTGGTTAGCTGGCTCGAAACGATTGGCGTGCAAAGTCGGCGGTTTCATCTTGGAATGCTCGCCTCCACCCGGCTTCTCCAACCATGAATCTCGATTTTCTCCGCGATCGGCTCATCCGCTGGTGCAACCAGAACTCCGGCAGCCATAATTTTGCCGGCCTGGAGGCCATGCGCGCCCTGCTGGCCGCCGATTTTTCCCGGCTGCCCGGCGCCTCGGTTGAACACCTGCCGCTGAACGACACGCCGGCCCGCATCCTGCGCATCCGCGTGCGGCCCGATGCGCCCGTGCAACTGCTTTTCAGCGGACACTACGACACCGTTTACGACGCCGGGGATCCGTTTCAGCGCTGCGTGGTGCTGGCCGACGACCGCCTGCGCGGCCCCGGGGTGATCGACATGAAGGGCGGACTTGTGGTGATGCTCGCCGCCCTGGAGGAGTTCGAAAGCACCGCGCACAAGGGCCGCATCGGCTACGAGGTGCTGATCAATCCCGACGAGGAGATCGGTTCCCACGGGGCTACGCCGTTCTTTGTCGAGGCCGCCGCCCGGAACCAATTCGGCCTGGTCTTTGAACCGGCCCGGCCCAGCGGGGACCTGGTGCACTCGCGCAAGGGGACGGGCAACTTCACCGTGATCTGCCATGGCCGCGCCGCCCATGCCGCGAGCGGCCCCAAGCACGGCCGCAATGCCATCGTCGCCCTCGCCGAATTCCTGGTCGCCGTGCACCGCCTGCCGGATGAACTGCCCGGTGTCCTGCTCAATGTCGGGCAGATCCGCGGCGGCGGCCCGGCGACCAATGTCGTGCCGGACTTCGCCGAGGCCAAGCTCGACGTGCGCATCACGCATCTCGCCGACCGCGCCGCGGTGTACGCCAAATTTGACGAGTACGCCGGGCCGGTCCGGGTCCGTGAAGGCTTCCGCGTGGAGATCGCCGGCGGCTTCTCGCGTCCGCCGATGGAGCGCAGCGCGACCGCCGACGCGGTCTTTGCCGCCTGGCAGCAATGCGCCCGGGAACTGAACCTGGCGCCCTTCGACTGGTTGCATGCCGGCGGCGCCTCTGATGCCAACAATCTCTCCACTGCGGGACTCCCCTGCCTCGACGGCCTCGGGCCGATCGGCGACCGGCTGCACAGTGCCGAGGAGTGGATCCATTTGCCCAGTCTCACCGCCCGCGCCCAACTCGCGGCCCGCTTCCTCGGCAAACTCGACGCCGGCACCCTCACCCTCCCGCCGCGCGGCACATGACCAATTCCACCGGGGTCCGCAGTTGGGTCGCACTGATCGGTTTCATCGCCGCCACCTTCGCCGCCGCCGCGATCGGCGGCGCGGCCACAGCCAGCAGCGTGCGCGAGTGGTATCCGCTGTTGAACAAGCCGTCATGGAATCCGCCCGGCTGGATCTTCGGACCCGTCTGGACCGTGCTCTATCTCATGATGAGCGTCGCGGCGTGGCGCATCTGGCAGCGCCGCGCCCTGCCCGGCGCCCGTTACGCGCTGACCTTATTTTTTGGGCAGCTCGCACTCAACGCCCTGTGGTCGCTGCTTTTCTTCGGCCTGCGCCGTCCCGACCTCGCCCTCGGCGAGATCGTGGCGCTCTGGATCTGCCTCTTCCTGATCCAGCGCGAATTCTGGCGCCTCGACCGCACCGCCGGCTGGCTGTGGCTGCC
>JBIJDP010000308.1:0-4240 GCA_044344065.1 Opitutaceae bacterium | reverse complement strand
GACATGATTCACGAGGGTCTGCTCACGGGCATTGATCACAAGACCGCCTGCAAGAACTTCGTGAAGTCCGCCTCCAAGGGCGTCGTCAAGGTCATGTCCAAGATGGGCATCTCCACCATCCAGGGTTACCGCGGCGCCCAGGTCTTCGAGGCCCTCGGCCTGCGCCAGGATGTCGTCGACCATTATTTCACCTGGACCGCCTCCCGCGTCGGCGGCATCGGCCTCGATGTGATCGCCAAGGAAGTGCTCGCGCGCCACCACGCCGCGTATCCCGAGCGGCAGGTTGACGGCCATGTGCTGCCGGTCGGCGGCATTTACCAGTGGCGCGCCGAGGGCGAGTCGCACCTGTTCACGCCCGAGTCCATCCACTACCTGCAGAAGGCCACGCGCACGGGCAGTTACGCGACCTTCAAGAACTATTCCAAGCTCATCAACGAGCAGGGCAAGAACCTCTGCACACTGCGCAGCCTGCTCGAGTTCAAGCCCGGCACGCCGGTGCCGATCGCGGAAGTCGAGCCGGTCGAGAGCATCATGAAGCGCTTCAAGACCGGCGCCATGTCCTACGGCTCCATCTCCCAGGAAGCGCACGAGACGCTCGCCATCGCCATGAACCGCATCGGCGGCCGCTCGAACACCGGCGAAGGCGGCGAGGATCCCGCCCGCTTCACGTGGACGAATGCGCAGGGCGACTCCAAGAACTCTGCCATCAAGCAGGTCGCCTCCGGCCGCTTCGGCGTGACCAGCGAGTACCTCGCCAGCGCGCGCGAACTCCAGATCAAGATGGCCCAGGGCGCCAAGCCCGGCGAGGGCGGCCAGTTGCCCGGCGCCAAGGTTTACCCGTGGGTCGCGAAGACCCGTCACTCCACCCCCGGCGTCGGGCTCATCTCGCCGCCGCCGCACCACGACATTTACTCCATCGAGGACTTGGCGGAGCTCATTCACGACCTCAAGAACGCCAACCGCCACGCGCGGGTGAGCGTGAAGCTCGTGTCCGAGGTCGGCGTCGGCACGATCGCCGCCGGTGTCGCCAAGGCGCACGCCGACGTCGTCCTCATCTCCGGCTACGACGGCGGCACCGGCGCCTCGCCTCACACCTCGCTGCAGCACGCCGGCCTGCCGTGGGAACTCGGCCTCGCCGAGACCCACCAGACCCTCGTCCTCAACAACCTCCGCTCCCGCATCGCGGTGGAGACCGACGGCCAGCTCAAGACCGGCCGCGATGTCGTCATCGCCGCGCTGCTCGGCGCCGAGGAATTCGGCTTCGCTACCGCGCCGCTCGTCACCACGGGCTGCATCATGATGCGCGTCTGCCATCTCAACACCTGTCCCACCGGCGTCGCCACGCAGGACCCGAAGCTCCGCGCCAAGTTCACCGGCAAGCCCGAGTACGTGGTGAACTTCATGAGGTTCATCGCCGAGGAGATGCGCGAGATCATGGCCCAGCTTGGTTTCCGCACGATCGAGGAAATGGTCGGCCAGGTCGGCTGCCTCGAACCGAAGCAGGCCGTCGCGCATTGGAAGGCCAAGGGATTGGATTTCTCCAACATCCTCTATTCGCCCGAGGTCGGGACCGAGGTCGGCCGCTTCTGCTCCGTCACGCAAGACCACGGCCTCGACAAGTCGCTCGACCTCACGACGCTCCTCGACCTCTGCAAGCCCGCGATCGAGCGCGGCGAAAAGGTCGTCGCCGAGCTGCCCATCCGCAACGTCAACCGCGTGGTGGGCACCATCACCAGCCACGAGGTCACCAAGAAATACGGCGCGAAGGGACTCCCCGACGACACCATCCGCATCCGCTTCAAGGGCTCCGCCGGCCAGAGCTTCGGCGCCTTCATGACGAAGGGCATGACATTCTCCATCGAGGGCGACGCCAACGACTACGTCGGCAAGGGCCTCTCCGGCGGCCGGATCATCATCTACCCGTCCCGGGACGCCACCTTCAAGTCCGAGGAGAACATGATCATCGGCAACGTGGCCCTCTACGGGGCGACGGCCGGCGAGGTGTATTTCCGCGGCATGGCCGGCGAACGGTTCGCCGTGCGCAACTCCGGCGTCAACGCCGTGGTCGAGGGCATCGGCGACAACGGCTGCGAGTACATGACCGGCGGCCGCGTCGTCGTGCTCGGCACCACCGGCCGCAATTTCGGCGCCGGCATGTCCGGTGGCGTCGGCTACGTCATCGACGAGGCCGGCGACTTCGCCAAGCGCGTCAACAGCCAGATGGTCGGGCTCGAGAAACTCGAGGCCCCGGCGGAAATCGCCGAGGTCCGCGCCATGATCGAGCGCCACTTCGAGTACACCAAGAGCCCGCGCGCCCGGCTAATCCTGGACAACTGGAGCACCTGGCTGCCGAAGTTCGTCAAGGTCATGCCCAAGGACTACAAGCGCATGCTCGCCTGCATTGACCGTGCCCAGTCGCAGGGTCTCACCGGCGACGAGGCCATCATGGCCGCCTTCGAAGAAAACGCCCGCGACCTCTCGCGCGTCGGCGGAAACTAAACCCAACTAGCGAGTAGCGAGCATCGAGTAGTGAGCATTCAATCCATCACCTCCCGCTGACTTTCTACTCACTACCCGCTACCCACTACTCGCTACCTCTTTCACTTCTTCCCATGGGCAAACCAACCGGCTTCATCGAATACCTGCGCGAACTTCCCGTCGACCGACCGCCGCTCGAGCGCGTGCGCGACCACAAGGAGTTCCACCAACACATGGAGATGAAGAAGCTCCGCCAGCAGGGTGCACGCTGCATGGACTGCGGCGTGCCCTTCTGCCACACGGGCAAACTCATCAGCGGCATGGCGTCGGGTTGTCCCATCAACAACCTCATCCCCGAGTGGAACGACCTCGTCTACCGCAACCAGTGGAAGGAAGCCCTCGGCCGCCTCCACAAGACGAACAACTTCCCGGAATTCACCGGCCGCGTCTGCCCCGCGCCCTGCGAGGGCTCGTGCGTGCTGGGCATCAACAACCCGCCCGTCACGATCAAGAACATCGAGGCCGCCATCACCGACCGCGGCTGGGACGAGGGCTGGGTGATTCCGCAGGCCCCGAAGTTCCGCACCGGCAAGAAGGTCGCGATCATCGGCTCCGGTCCCTCCGGCCTCGCCGCTGCCGCGCAGCTCAATCTCGCCGGCCACACCGTCACGGTCTTTGAGCGCGCCGACCGTCCGGGCGGCCTGCTGATGTACGGCATCCCGAACATGAAGCTCGACAAGCAGGAGGTCGTCCTCCGTCGCATCAAGCTCATGGAGAAGGAGGGCATCAAGTTCATCTGCAACGCCAACGTCGGCGACAACGTCGAGCCGCAGATCTTCCTCAAGGAATACGACGCCACCGTCATCTGCACCGGCGCCACCCAGCCGCGCGACCTGCCCATCGAGGGCCGCAACTTGAAGGGTGTGCACTTCGCGATGGAGTTTCTCACCGCCAACACCAAGGCCGTGCTCGCCGGCGCCTCGAGCCCGATCAATGCCGCGGGTAAGGACGTTGTCGTCATCGGCGGCGGCGACACCGGCACCGATTGTGTCGGCACCTCCATGCGTCATGGCTGCAAGAGCCTGGTGCAGATCGAGATTCTGCCGAAGCCGCCCATGGAGCGCGCGGCGGACAATCCCTGGCCCGAGTGGCCCAAGGTCTACAAGATGGACTATGGCCAGGAGGAGGCCGCGGCGAAGTTTGGCGCCGATCCGCGCATCTATCTCACCACCGTGAAGAAGTTCACCGGCGACGAGGCCGGCAACGTGAAGGAACTCATGACCGTCGAGATCAAGTGGGAGAAGAACGACAGGGGTCAGTTCATCCCCAAGGAACAGCCTGGCACCGATAAGACGCGTCCCGCGCAGCTCGTGCTGCTCGCGATGGGCTTCCTCGGGCCGGAGCAGGCGTTGCTCAAGGAGATCAACGTCGAGACCGACGCCCGTTCCAACATCAAGGCCGAGCACGGCGCGTTCACCACGAGCATCACCGGCGTCTTTGCCGCCGGTGACTGCCGCCGCGGCCAGAGCCTCGTCGTGTGGGCGATCAACGAGGGCCGTGGCGCCGCGCGCGAGTGCGACCGCTTCCTGATGGGTTCGACCGACCTGCCATAAGCCCTGGACGGATCGGCCGGCCCGTCATTGGCGTACCAATCCCAAGGGTGGCTACGAGCATGAGCGCGTGGTGCCTGGGCCGCATACGCTCAAGCCTCACTCGCTCACACTGTTGCTACCGGTAGGGCAGGTCTCCGACCTGCCTTCGC
>JBIJDP010000309.1:0-4240 GCA_044344065.1 Opitutaceae bacterium | reverse complement strand
GCCAGCTCGGACGGAGAGGGCCCCGGCCGAGCTGGCCTTCGCCCACTGGATCATCCTCGACGAGGTGGCGGTGCGGGGCGAATCGGTCAATGCGCTCGCGCAGCAACTGGCGGATTATTTTCTGCAAAGCCTGCAGGGCGAGCGAATCACGGATCCGTGGCCGTGCGTCTTTGGCGGACCGGCGGAACTGGTCGGGCTCGGCCGGCGCATTGGCGGCGTGGAGGATGCCTTCCGGGAACGAATCAAGAAACGCCTGTCCCGCGTCGCCAAACTGGCGGTGGCGGATTTGCCGCGGGGCGCGGGTCCCGCGCGGGGTCTCGCCGTCTGGTTCACGGATTTTGGCGCGGCGTTCGCGGGCCGCGATCTGCTGATCAACGGCCAGCGGCGCATGGCCGACGACACACTGGCCCCGTCCCGCAGCTACCTGAAGATCGAGGAGGCTTACGTGGTGCTCGGGCGTGAACCCATTGAAGGGGAGACCGTGGTGGATCTCGGCGCGGCGCCCGGCGGCTGGAGCTACAGTGCGGCGAAACGCGGCGCGCAGGTCATCGCGATTGACAACGGTCCGCTCAAGGGTGGGGCGCTCGATCATCCGCGCATCGAGCATCGGCAGGAGGATGCATTCCGTTACGTGCCTGTGGCGGCCCAAACCTGCGACTGGCTGTTCTGCGACATGGTGGAGGAGCCGCATCATGTGCTCCGGCACATTGTGGAGCCCTGGCTGGAGCGCGGGTGGTGCCGGCGTTTTGTGGTGAACCTGAAGTTCGGCCGCGTTGATCCGGTGGCGCTGCTGCAGGAACTTCGGCAGCCGGATTCGATTTTGCAGCGTTGTGCCCCGGGTGTGCGCATCCGGCACCTGTATCACGACCGCGAGGAATTCACCCTCGTCGGGGAAGTCCGTGCGGGCTGAACCACGGATTGCAAGGATATCACGGATGAAAGCTCACGCGGAGACGCGGAGCGGACGGAGGAATGGCCACAGAAGGCTCAAGAGTCTCATAAACACACAGTATCAGGAGTGGCTACGAGCGTGCGCGAGTGGAGTTTTGGCGTACGCTGCATGTGATCCGCTCGCTCGCGCGCGTAGCTACCTGAAAGTCACAATGCCATGGGCAGTGGGTATTATGTGCTTTCTGCGCTTCTTGTGGCCATCGTTGCATTCGCGCCTGCCGTGATTCCCCCGGCCTTATTTACCCATGAATGTGCGTTAATAGATTTTTGGAACACATGGACAGTGCGCGGGCCTAGGCGTTAGCTGGAGTTCCCATGAACCTGACCGCATGCATCCGAATCCTCGCCGGCGTGATGCTGGCCGGGATCCTTACAACCGCCGCGGCGGCCGATTCCGGCCTGGCCGGGCGCTGGCGCCTGGATACGGCGCGCAGCTCGGTACTGGACGGCTGGCACGCCGCGGACCTCGTCATCGCCCAGGAGGGCACCAGGGTGGCCCTGACCCACCACATGACCTGGCGCACCACCAAGGTGGCCGCCACGAACACCGTCGACACGGCCCGGGCTATGGCGATCAAGGATTTCTTCCGTATCGAGCAACGGCACATGGCCGTCTATCCGCGGCCGGGTGAAACCGCGCAGGTGTCGGCGGCCTGGCTGGACGCCGGGCGAACGCTCCGCGTCGAGGCGCTGGTGCCGGTCGAGGTTTCCCAAGGCAACACCGCCATGCGGATCCACCAAGAGTTCCGGCTGCTGGAGGACGGCGCCACCCTCCTGCTCATCGAGTTGCACAACACCCGCCATCGTCCGCTCGTGTACCAATTCACCAAGGTGCCGTCGGAGGCGGCCGCAAAGTAACGCCATGAAACACCGCATCATTCTTCCGCTTTCCCTCCTGGTGCTAGCAATCGCTCGTCCGGCCGTCGCTGCGGACGCCACCGTGCCGCCACGCCAGCCGGCGTGGGTCATGCATTTTGACGGCGACTGGAAAAACACCTCCGGCTTGCCCGAGAAGGCCATGCTGATCGGCCTGCAGGGCCTCGCCAACCGCACGTCCTCGCAGCTCTACATTGTGCACGCGCCCGATTTCCCGTGGGAGATCACCGGTCCGCTGGCCGACTTCTACCGGCGCAAGCACGGCGTGGAGTTCACCGAGCTCAAGACCGCCGACGCAGCGCTGCAGCAATTTGCCCGCTGCGCCAAGGGCTACGTGGTCTGGGACACCGCCGTGATGCCCACCATGAATGTCGCCTACACCATCGCGGGTCTGGAGGATGCCATCATCGTCACGCCCGCGCTCATCCCGCTGGCGGAGAAGCACGGGCTGAAAAAGATCGACGACCTGCGCGGGCGTTACGACGGGATGAACGACACACAGATCTATGCCGAGGCCAAGGGCCGCTATTGGGCCCGCTGCAGCCGCGACATGATCATGCTCATGGGCGGCCACGCCGGCGACATGCGCATTCCCGGCATTGCCGACTGGGGCGTGCGCCAGCGCATGTTCTTCCACGACCTGTCGGGCAATCCTGCGCACCGGGACGAGGTGGCACTCGCCATGGAGTTCTACCGCGAGATGAATCCCGGCGGTTTCGTCTTCGGCTGGCACTCCTATGCGAAGGATACCGAGGAGCAGCACACCACGCTGACTTCGACCTTCGGTCTCAGGATGGACGGGCTGCAGAGCCTGCCGAACCACAGCTTCAACTGCCAGTTCACCTTCACCAAGGGCTTCAAGTTCGCCAATCAGCACCACGTGGATCGCGACACAAAGCTCGTGCCGGAGAAGAAGGTTTACATGGCCTTCGTGCAGTCCGACGGCATCGGTCTCGGAGTCTGGACCAAGCCCGGCCGCGGGCGGCTCCAGCTCGCGTGGGGTGCCATCCCGAGCTGGCTGGAATTCGCCCCCGCCGCCCTGGAATATTTCCAGGAATCGGCGACGCCGGCGGACTACTTCATCGGCGGCCTTTCGGGTCCGTCCTACATGTATCCCAACCACATCCCGGCCGACCGGTTCGACGGCCTCATGAAGGAGGCCGTCCGCCAGATGGAGATCCTCGATGAGCGCGTGTTTGAGATTTTGGACAACTCGGCGGCCGACGGCAACGTGGGCAATGCCGATCTTACCAAGGAGACCGTGGACCGTTATTACGCGGCGTTTCCCAACGTCATCGGCTTCATCAACGGCTACGGCCCGGCCCGCACCCGCGACCTGCGCAACGGGGTGCCGATAGTTTCCTATGACTACTACATTGATCCGCGCCGGCCGCGCGAGGAAGTGGCCGCCGACCTGGACGAACTGATCGCGCTCAACACCACCCGTCCGTATTTCTGCCTCGTGCACGTGCGCGAGTCGAATGACGTGAACAGTCTGGTCGAAGTGCTCAAGCACCTCCACGGCCCGGTCGAGGTCGTCCCCGTGGACACGTTCATCAAGCTGGCGGCGGGCAACAAGACCTATACGACGCGGTATCAATTGCCGACGGATCCGAAGACCTTCGAAGGGTTCAGGCAGACGAAGTGACAAGTAGGGCGGGTTTTAACCCGCCCTGCGAACGCTGCATCCGCTATGTGGCGTGAATTGGGCAGGTCACAGACCTGCCCTACCTGGCGGAGCTGGGAGCGCGACCGCCCTCGGTCGCAGTTGGGTGAGCACCGGCGATCTCCGAACCTGGACGGTGAGCGAATATCAATAGACTTCCTCTGAAATTTTTGTGTGCGCAAGATTGCGACCGACGGAGGTCGCGCTCCCAGGCGCTCCTGGGGAAGCCTGAATGTTCGGGAGTTTTTCTTGCGGAACGCGTGGACAGATCACGCCGCGGGGCGTTAGCTGTCTGCAACCATGAACATGAACGCATGCAAACGAACGATCATCGGCGCGTTGCTGGTGCTGGGACTGGCGGCCTCGGCCGCGGCCAATCCGGCCCTGGCCGGGCGCTGGCGCTTTGACCCCGCCCTGAGCACGGCCCTCGACGGCTGGCACAAGATGGACCTCGTCGTCGCGCTGGAAGGCACGAAGGTCTCGCTGACACACGACATGCTTTGGATCCGCAGCAAGGTGGTCACGACCAACACACTCGACACCGCGCAGCCGGTGGAACTGAAGGATTTCTTCCGCATCGAGCAGCGGCACATGGCGGTCTACCCGGAGAAGCACGGTGTTACCAAGGCCACGGCGGCGTGGATCGACGGCGGTCGCGTGCTGCGCACGGAGGTCCTGACCCCGGTCGAGGTTTCGCAGGGCAACGTCCTCATGCGCATCACGAGCGAATACCGCGTGAGCGAGACC
>JBIJDP010000310.1:0-4240 GCA_044344065.1 Opitutaceae bacterium | reverse complement strand
GCGCTACCTGGTGATCACTGCGAAGCACCACGACGGTTTCGCGATGTACGACTCCCCGTCCAACCCGTACAACATCGTCAAGGCCACGCCCTGGGCCCGGGATCCGATGCGCGAGCTCGCCCGCGAGTGCAAAAAGCAGGGCGTCACGATGTGTTTCTATTACTCGCAGGATCTCGACTGGCACCACCCGGACGGCGCCTGGAACACGTGGGACTACGACGTTAAGAAGAAAAACACCGACCGCTACCTCCGCGAAAAGGTCTACCCGCAATTGCGCGAGCTGCTCACCCAGTACGGCCCGGTCGGCCTGATCTGGTTTGACACGCCGCTCACCATTTCACCCGCCCAATCGGCCTCCATCCGCCGCTTCGTCAAGAAGCTCCAGCCCGGCTGCCTGGTCTCGGGCCGGGTCGGCCACGGCCTGGGCGACTACGGCATCCCCCGCGACAACCAAATGCCCCCGGGTCGGCTGAAGGGCGACTGGGAGGTCTGCGCCACCCTCAATCACACCTGGGGTTACAAGACACACGACCACGAGTGGAAGTCCGTGGAAAGCCTCGTCCGCACCCTCGTCGAGTCCGCCAGCAAGAACGCCAACTACCTGCTCAACATCGGACCCAAGGCCGACGGCACCGTGCCCGCCGCCAGCGTCGCCCGCCTGCGCGGGGTGGGCCGGTGGCTCAAGGCCAACGGCGCCAGCATCTACGGCACGGCGCCCTCGCCGTTCACGCATGACTTCCCCTGGGGCCGCATCACGACCAAGGGTCGTGACCTCTATCTGCACTTCTTCCAAAAGCCGCCGCGCCATTTCGAATTGCGCGGGCTGCGCAGCCGGGCCGTGTCCGCCTCGCCGCTGCTGGCCCCTTCCGTGAAGCTGCCTTTGCAGCAGGCGACGGATCCGGCGACGGCCATGCCCCGCCTGCAACTCGACCTGGCCAGGCTCCGCTTCAAGGGCCCGGTCACCGTCGTCCGCCTGCGTCTGGCAGCCGCGCCCGAAGTCGTGGCCGGCCCGATCCAGGAACCCGCCGGCCTGCTCAATCTGCTCACCGCCGAAGCCCGCGCCGGCTCCGACCGGGGCCAGCCGGCCCTGCGCATCACGCCCCTGGGTTTCACCTCCGGCTGGCAGCGCACCACCGACTGGCTCGAATGGAATGCGACCGTGCTGCAGCCCGGGCGCTTCAACGTCGAACTCGTCACCACCCACCAGCACCTTGAGCCCTGGAGCGGCGGCCACACCGCCCGCATTGCGGCCGCCGGGAAAACCCTGCGCCGGAAAATCGTCCGCGACGCGGAACTCGATTACACGCAGAAGGCCTACTTCCCGCGCATCATCACGCGCATGGGCCGGATCGAGGTCCCAAAGCCGGGTCGGTTCAACCTGCGCCTCCACCTCGACAAGATCCTGCCGCAGCCCAAGGACAAGCCCCTCTGGGACGATCTCTCCCCCCTCGTCGTGCAGGTCCGCCTCGTGCCGGTGAAGTGATTCAAACTACACACACGCAGGCGCAGGAGACACGGCATCGATTCGCCGGATGAAATGCCGGATGATGATCGGATTGGCACCGGCCCGAATCCCCGTTGTAGTCTCGGCGTGCCCCGCGTCTCCTCGTGAGCCCATGTTCATCAACTATGACCGCCGCCCAGCAACAACTGCTTGAGGATTTCCTGCTCATTGAGAATGCGCAGGAACGCCTATCCGCCGTCGTGGACCGCGCCCGCCGGCAGCCGCCGTTGCCCGCCGATCTGCGTACCGATGCCCACCGCGTCACCGGCTGCGTGTCGCAGGTCTGGCTCGTCGGCGAACGGCGCGACGGCCGCTGCCATTTCCGCTGCGATGCGGACGGGCCGCTGGTGAAAGGACTCGTCGCCTTCCTCTGCGCCTTTTACGAGGGCGCCACGCCGGCCGAGATCCTCGCCGACGACACCGATCCCCTCGCCGCCCTCGACCTCCTGAAAAACCTTTCCCCCACGCGCCAGAACGGCCTCGCTTCCGTCCGCGCCGCCATCCGGGCCTTCGCCCAGCGGCCCGCCGCGACATGAAACTCTACGACGCCCACAATCACCTGCAGGACGAATGGCTGCTGCCCCACATGGACCGCATCGCCACGGATCTCGTGCAGGCCGGCATCGCCGGCGCCGTCGTCAACGGGACCACGCCCGACGATTGGGCCGCGGTTTCCGCCCTCGCCTCGCGCTTCCCCTGGGTGGTGCCCAGTTACGGCGTGCATCCCTGGGACTGCGGCAACCGTCCCGCCGACTTGCAGGGCCGGCTTGAATCCCGCCTCGCCACCGAACCCCGCGCCCGTGTCGGCGAGATCGGCCTCGATCGCTGGATCCTCGACAGCGCCAAGCCCGACGATCCCCGCCTCGCCGGCCTGCGCCGCGCCCCGCTCGCCGAGCAGAAGGAGGTCTTCGTCTGGCAGCTCGAGCTCGCCGCCACGCATAATCTCGCCGCCTCCGTGCACTGCATCGACGCCTGGGGCGCGCTCCTGGAAACCCTGCGCAACAGCCGCCGGCCCGAGCGCGGGTTTCTGCTCCATGCCTACGCCGGTCCGGCCGAGATGATCAGGGCCTTCGCCGATCTCGGCGCGTATTTCTCCTTCAACGGCGCCTTCCTCGACTCCAAGCGCGAGGCCCAGCGCAACACCTTCAAGTCCATCCCGGTTGACCGCCTGCTCGTCGAGACCGACGCCCCCGCGATGCCGCTCCGCAGCGCCTGGCGGCTCTACAACCTGCCCGCGCAGCCCGACACCACGACCGTCAACCACCCCGCCAACATCGCCGCCGTCTACGCCGGCCTTGCCGCGTTCCTCGGCCTGCGCGTGGACCAGTTAGCCTCGCGCGCAGAGGAAAACTTCCAGCGGCTGTTTTTATAGGCCTGCGCGCGGTTTGGTGTAGGGCGGGGTCTACGAACCCCGCCTGCGATTTCACCAAGGCCAGATTCAACTCTTTCTCTTAATCTTTATCTTTCTCTTTCTCCTGCCTTGGAAACGCCCAAACCAGAGAAAGATTAAGAGAAAGAGGAAAGAGAAAGATTGGATTTCAGCGGGAGATCGAAGCCGGGGTTCGGTCCCCACCCTCACTTCCCCGCGATGATCCGCACCACCTCGCCCGCCGCGATCAGCCCAAACGCCCCGGTCACCGCCACTGTGGTGCCGAAGCCCGTCGCGCAATCGAGCTTGAGATTGCTGCCCGGCTCGGGCTCGGCGTGACAGCTGCCGTCCGCCCACGGATAAACCGGCGACTCGCTCGACCACACGCAGCGCACGTCGAATTTCATCCGGCCCTTCTGCGTGCCCGGGGCGAACCCATGGTCGCGCCGGAGCTTCCGGCGTACCTGCCGGAGCAGCTCGTCGCCCCACGCCTCGCCGAGGTCGCCGACCCGGATCTGCGTCGGATCACTCTTGCCCCCGGCCGCGCCCACCGTGAGCACCGGGAAACCGCGGCGGCGGGCCTCGCCGATCAGCAGCGCCTTGTGCGACATCAGGTCGATCGCGTCCACGACGTGATCAAACCGCGCCGCCAGCAGGCGTTCCGCCGAGGCGGCGGTGAACAATTCGATGTGGGCCTCCACCCGGCACGCCGGATTGATGAGCCGCACGCGGTCCGCCAGCACCGCCACCTTCGGCCGGCCGATCTGGCCGTCGAGGGCGGGCAGCTGGCGGTTGACGTTCGTCACGCAGACATCGTCCAGATCCACCAGCGTGAGCGCCCCCACGCCGCTGCGTGCCAGGCCCTCGACGACCCACGAGCCGACCCCGCCGACGCCCACGACGCACACCTGCGCCGCCGCCAGCCGCGGCAGGGCCGCCGCCCCGTAGAGCCGCCCGATCCCGCCGAAACGATTGCGATAGTCTTCATCCACGCCGCACAGCTAGCGAACGCCCCCAAAGGCGCCACTCCAATTTTCATTTCCAGCCTTTCTCACCGGCCCAAACCGACAATCCGTTTTACAGGAGGAAGCAGAGGGAGCGGAGAGCATGGCATCTGTTTCCCCTTCATTCTCTCCTTTCTCTGCGTCCTCCTGTAAAAATGGCTTGGGGCTTTTGATCCGTGCCATCCGTGCCTGCCCTCCATAGCCTTGGCGAAGGAGGGAAATCCGCGGTTAAAACCGGCCGCCCTGCGCATTTCTTGTCCATTAGCATGAGCAGCGCCGGGCAATTGCGCGCGTGATGAATGAACATCAGGCCGGTTTACCGCTTTAGGTCGCTCCCCCGCGCGCTTATCCTTTGACCCGGAC
>JBIJDP010000307.1:0-4257 GCA_044344065.1 Opitutaceae bacterium | reverse complement strand
GCACCACCGACGGAAAGCTGGTTCACCGGCGTCGACCTCTGGCCCGCGGTGGCCCCGGGCGCCTTCGATTGCGAACTCATGTACCGCAAGGAAACCGTGATTGCCAACCGCTCGCGTCACCTCTCACGCGAGGAATGCGACGCGCTGGTCATGCCCGGCATCGAGGCCGGCGGCATCATCGGCACCATCCGGCAGTTTCACGAATATCTCGTTGGGAAATACGAGAACAAACTGTGCTACCTCGGCCGGATGGTCGACCACATCCAAAACGGGATGGGCACCAGCGGCTTCTTCAGCGTCGCGCTGGACCTGCGCGGCGAGGAGATCATGTCCGACATGTACGAGGACGAGACCTTTGTGCATCGTTTCCTGCGCAAGCTCGCCGACTGGAGCGACGCGCTCACGCGGCGCTGGGCCGCGCCGGAGCACCGGGACGACCCCTTTCCGCTCACCGACCACGGCATCGATATGCTTTCGCCGGCCATGTATGAGAAATTCATCCTGCCCATCCTGCTGGAGAAGAACCGCGCCCACCGGCAGGTTCCGCAGTTCTTCCACCATTGTGGCCGCGGCCAGCATTTTTTCCCGATCATCAACCGGCATTTCAAGCTGCACACTTTGCACGCGCTCACCTTCCCGATCCTGGACATCGGGCGCATCCGCGAGGAAGTCGGCGACGAGGTGCATATCATCGCCCTGATCTCGGACGGCATCGTCAACCTGGGCACACCCGACGACGTGCGCTACGCCGTGAAGACGTTGCTCACGAAAAAAATCAAGGGCCGCGGCCGGCTCACCCTGGTGACGGGCGACATGCTGCCCGGCACGAAGATGGAAAACCTGCACGTCCTCTACGAGTCCGTGAAGTAATTCGGCGGGTATTAAACGTTCATGGTGGCATCGTCCATCACCTGTAGCCCCGGCATCACGCCGCCAGCCCGGTGCGCACCAACAATGCCTGCGGATCGGGTTCGCGGCCCATGAAACTCTGGTAGAGCTCCATGGGATCGGCGGAATTGCCGCGGCTGAGGATCTTCTGCACGAACTCGGCGCCGGTCCGGGGATTGAATATGCCCTCGCGCTTGAAGCGCGTGAACGCGTCCGCATCGAGCACCTCGGCCCACTTGTAGGAATAATAGGCCGCAGCGTAGCCGACGGGATCCCCAAAGACATGGGTGAACCGCCGGATGATGAGCGGCTGGGGCGGCTCCGTCGGGATCTGGCAATCCGCCACGGCCGCCGCCGCCGCGGCGATCAGGTCCGGGGCCGAGAGGAACTCCGCCGTGCGGCGGTGCAGGAGCAAATCCACGCGGGCGAAGCACACCTGCCGCATGGTCGCCGCCGCCGAGCGGAAATTCCTTGCCGACGTCAGTCGGGCGAAAAGCTCATCCGGCAACGTCGCCCCGGTCTCGTGATGCCGGGCAAAGAGATCGAGGCTCTCGTGCTCCCAGCACCAGTTCTCCATGATCTGTGAGGGCAGCTCGACGAAATCCCACGCCACGTTGACGCCGTTGAGCGACTTGATCTCCACCTCGCCGAGGAGGTGGTGCAGCAGGTGGCCAAACTCGTGGAAGACCGTTTCAACCTCGCGATGTGTGAGCAGCGCCGGCCGGCCGGCGGCGGGCGGCGTCATATTGCCGCAAATAAGGCCGAGATGCGGAAGCCGGGTCCCATCGGGCTGCGGTCCGCCGGTGATCAGGTAGTTCATCCAGGCCCCGCCGCGCTTTGCCTCGCGCGGATGCCAGTCGGCATAGAACGAGCCGAGCAGGCGGCCGGAAGCATCGCGCAATTCATAGAAGCGCACATCGGGATGCCAGACCTCGACCGCGCCGGCGGCACAGGCCACGACCTGCAGGCCGAAGAGGCGGTGCACGAGTTCGAACATCCCCGCGACCACCCGGTCCATCGGGAAATACGGACGCAACTGCTCCTCATCGAACGCGTGGCGGGCCTGCCGGAGTTTTTCCGCCCAGAAGGCGATTTCCCATGGCGCCAGCCGGCCCACCAACCCAGCGGTTTGTTGCGCCTTGAATTCCTCCAATTCGCGGCACTCCCGGGCGAAGGCCGGCTGGGCGCGTTTTTGCAGATCCTCGATGAAGGCGAGGGCCCGCGCCCCGGATTTCGCCATGCGGCGCTGCAGGACCAGGTCGGAAAAATCCTTCATGCCCAGGAGCGCGGCTTTCTCGGCCCGCAATTCGAGGATGCGCTTGATGAGGCTGGTGTTGTCGTAAGGTGCCACGGCGCCGACTTGCGCTGAAGCGGTCCACATTTCCCGTCGCAGGGCCGCATCCTCCACATAGGTCATGAACGGCTCCTGCGAGGGCTGCTGCAGTGTAAAACGCCAGGCGGGCCTGTCCGGCGTGCCGTGGCCCTTCGCCTCGGCCTTGCGGCGCGCCTCGGCCTTGGCGTGCGCGGGCAACCCCTTGAGCCGGGCTTTGTCGGTGACGATCAACTCCCAAGCGTTGGTGGCATCGAGCACGTTCTCGGAGTATTTCTGGGTGATCTGCGCCAGTTCGCTCTGCAGGGCCTCGAGGCGTTGCCGCGCGGCCTCGGGCAGATCGGCACCCGCCTGGCGGAAGTCCGCGAGCGTCTCCTCAAGGAACCGCCGGTGCACACCCTGCAAACCTTGCGCCGCCGGTTTCGCGGCAAAGGCCTTGAGCCGCGACCATAGGGCCGGATCGAGCGGGATCCGGGCGTAAAACGCGCTCACCTTCGGCAGCATCTCGTTGAACGCCGCGCGCAGCACCGGTTCGTCGGCGACCGACTGGAGGTGCCCGACCTTGGCCCACGCCACGTTCAGTTCCTCGGTGGCCTTTTCCAGGGCCAGGAAGGTGCTCTCGTAGCTCACAACCTCGGGCGGCTGATTCGCGATGGCCGCAACGGCGGCTTCGGCACGGGTGAGCGCGGCGGTGATGGCCGGCGCGATGTGGGTTGGGGTCAGCTCGGACCAACGGATCTGAAACGAGGGATCGAGAAAGGGATTGGGGTTCATCCCTACAAAAACCCGTGCCCGCAGCGGAATGTCAAACCCTTGGGAGGATTGGGGCAATGAGTCAGGCGCGAAGCATCACCGACGTGATGGCAGTCCTGAGCCGGCACTGAACTGATTTGATGCTTGCGAAACCGAAAAGTGCTTCCCGTAAGCCACCAGCTTGCTGGCGCACTCAGAGCGGGAGCAAGCTCCCTGGCTACTCGACGACCGTATCGTTCCTGCTTTTGGATCTCCGGGCACGAAAAAACCCGGCGAAGTGCCGGGTTTTGAAACTGACGGAGCCGTGGCGCCTTTGCGCGGCTTATTCCTCGCCGTCGTTGCCGATCGCCTCAACCGGGCAGCCTTCAAGGGCTTCCATGCACTGCGCGACTTCCTCTTCGGTCGTCGGCTGCTTGTGCACGTAGGAAAAGCCACCCTCATCGTGCCGGGTGAAGAAGCTCGGGGCGGTTTCACGGCATAGATCGCAATCAATGCACTGTTGATCCACGAAGAATTTTCCCGGGGCATTTTCAGCCCACTTGTCAGCTTTGTTAGCCATGTTTGGCGAAAAAGATAGCATTCGGCGGCGCTGTCAAGAGGGCAGGCATTGCACTGTGTCATTACCGCTGCAATAATCCTCCTCCGCAGCACGGGAGAATGACTCCTGTCTGCTTGTGTTTGGCGAAATCAAAACCTACTTCTTTCCCGGAAATGCTATCCGACCGATCCTACATGCGCGACAACCCCGAGCCCTACCGTTCCGGGGGGATGTCGGTCATGGCTTGGTTGATCTCGGCAGTGGTGGCGAGTTTTATTCTGCAAAACGTTTTCCTGCGATGGTTTAATGCAGGTTACTTTATCGAGGGAAATTTCGGCCTAAGCCCGGAGGCCATCATGTCCGGCAAGGTCTGGACGCTGCTGACCTACGGTTTCCTGCATGACCCGCGCAATCTGCTCCACATCCTGGCCAACCTGCTGGGCATCTATTTTCTGGGTCGTGAACTCATCCCCCAACTGGGCAGCCGGCGCTTCCTTGCCGTCTATCTGGCGACCGTAGTGATGGGCGGCCTGTTGTGGACGGCGACCAACTGGCATGCGGGCGGCAGCGTGATCGGGGCGTCCGCCGCCACTTGCGGCCTGCTGATCATCTATGCCGGCTTTTACCCGAACCGGCCGGTGACCTTCCTGCTGTTCTTCATTTTGCCCGTCACCCTCAAGCCCAAGCATGTCGCCATGGCCGTGGTGCTGCTCGATCTCACCGGCTTTGCCTTCTACGAGATCATGGG
>JBIJDP010000306.1:0-4259 GCA_044344065.1 Opitutaceae bacterium | reverse complement strand
GCCTCCGCCGGTTTTCGATCCGGGGGTCGCGGGTCGGCGCCGGCCGGAGACACCCGACCGCGTGATCCTCAACCGCAAACTCAAGCAGACGCTGGACTGGCGGCCGGTCCACCCGGATTATCGCTCCGGCTACGGAAGTTTGTTATCGCGTTAGCGGGGAGCGTTTCATTCAACTCGCAGTTCAACCTCAACCCATTTCACCCATGGCCGGCGTCGGCAAACTTCTCAAACAAGCCCAGAAAATGCAGCGCGGCATCGAGGCACTCCAGGTGCAGCTCGAGGCCAAGGGAATCGATGTCACCAGCGGCGGTGGCGCCGTGAAGATCAAGATCAGCGGCGCGGGCAAGTTTCTCGCCCTGACGCTCGATCCGGAGTTCCTCAAGGAGGACGCCAAACTGATCGCCGACACGCTCCTCGTCGCGATGCAGGATGCCGCGAAGCAGGCCAAGGAATATAACGATGCGGAGATGCAGAAGGTGACCTCCGCCTTCCAGATGCCCGGCATGATGTAAGGGCGCCCACGGCGCCACCGGCGATGACTCCCGCGTTTGAAAAACTCCAGCAGCACCTGAAGCAGCTGCCGGGTCTGGGCTACCGCTCGTCCGAGCGCATCGCCCTCCACCTGCTCGTGGAGAAACCCGCCCGGCTCCCCGCGCTGGTCGCGGCGCTGGAGGAGGCGGCCAAGTCCGTGCGCCGGTGCTCGCGCTGCGGCAATCTCGCCGAGGGCGAACTCTGCGGCATCTGCGCCGATGAGCGTCGCGATCACGGCCTCGTTTGCGTGGTGGAACAGGTGCCCGACCTCGTCGCCATCGAACGGAGCGGGGCTTACCGCGGGGTCTACCATGTGTTGCATGGCAAGCTCTCGCCGATCCGCGGCATCGCCCCGGCCGACCTCAATCTGCCGGCCCTATTGGAACGCATCGCCGCCGGCGGGGTGCGGGAGCTGATTCTGGCCCTGTCCAACGACGTCGAGGGCGAGGCCACGTGTCATTACCTGACCGAGCATTTGCCCAAGGACCCCCCGGTGACGGCTACGCGTATCGGCTTCGGCCTCCCCAGCGGCGGCGGGGTGCTTTATGCGGATTCAGTCACGCTGAAAAGCGCGCTGGAAGGCCGCCGGAGCTATTCTTGATTGCACGCCGGTCGATTTCCCATTCATTCCCAATCCAGTTCAATGCGGGCGTAGTATATCGGTATTATGTGTGCTTCCCAAGCATGAGAGGCGGGTTCGACTCCCGCCGCCCGCACCAATCCACATCCCAAATCCCAAAAATATGAAATCACTACGTTTACTCCTCGCGCTGGCCTTTGCCGGCGTCCTCGCCGTTTCCGTTGCCCAAGCCGGTGACGCCAAGGGCGAGTGCAAGGACAAGGCCGCCAAGTGCTGCTGCAGCAAGGAATGCAAGGAAGCCAAGGGCGGCAAGGAATGCTCCGAAGGCAAGGAATGCTCCGAAGGCAAGGAATGCTGCTGCAAGTCCAAGAAGGCCGAGTGTGAGAAGAAGGCCGAATGCGAAAAGAAGGACGCCAAGGCCGAAGCGCCGAAGTCCTGATCGGATCTCAAGTATTTGAAATACAGCCGCGACACCGCAAGGTGCGCGGCTTTTTTGCGGAAAGTAGGGCGGGGATTCCGAATCCCGCCTTCACATCACGAGGCTGGAATTCAATCTTTCCCGTTCTCATAATCTTTCTCGTTCTTCTGCCTTGGGGCACGGCGATAGAGTGCGACCGAGGGCGGTCGCGCTCCCGGGCAAACCACCGCCTGCAAGCAGGCTCCCACCTCAAGCATCCAGGCCTAAACGTCGGCCGGGACCGACTCGGTGCGGAGGTTGCGCCAGCGGTCGAGCACCCGGCGGTGGATGTCGTTGGGCGACAGGCCGTACGCGGCGCGGAGGATCTCGGTGTTCGTGCCGTGCTCGACAAACTTGTCGGGCCAGCCGATGCGCTCGACGGCGGTGGCGCAGTCGGATTCCTGCAGCGCCTCAAGCACGGCGCTGCCAAAGCCGCCGGCCATGACGTGGTCCTCCATCGTGACGAGGAGGGGAATGCAGGCGGCGTGGCTCAGGAGCAGCGCGCGGTCGAGGGGCTTGACGAAGCGGGCATTGACGACGCCGACGGACAGGTGCTCCTCGGAGGAGAGGCGGGCGGCGAGCTTGAGCGCGTCCTGCACCATGTTGCCAAGCGCCCAGATCATGATGTTGGAACCCTCGCGCAGCACCTCGGCATGGCCGATGGGCAGGGTCGCGGGCTGCGCCTTGACGGGGACGCCGACGCCGGCGCCGCGGGGATAGCGGATGAAGGCCGGGCCGGGGTGGGTCACGGCGGTGTGCAGCATGTCCGCCAGTTCGTCCTCGTCCTTGGGCTGCATCACGACCGCGTTGGGCACGCACCGCAGGTACGCGAGGTCGAACAGGCCGTGGTGCGTGGGGCCGTCGTTGGGCGACAGGCCGGCGCGATCCATGCAGAAGGTGACCGGAAGGTTCTGCAGGCAGACGTCGTGGATGATGGGATCGTAGGCGCGCTGCAGGAAGGTGGAGTAGATGGCGACGACCGGCCGGATGCCCTTGGTGGCGAGGCCGGCGGCGAAGATGACGGCATGTTCCTCGGCGATGCCCACGTCGAAGAACTGGCCCGGCACCTCCTTCGCAAGGTGGGAGAGCCCGGTGCCGCTGGGCATCGCGCCGGTGATGCCGACAATGTTGTTGTCGGCCTGCGCGAGCCGGACCAGCGCGCGGCCAAAGACGTCCTGGTAATTGGGCGGGGTGCCGGGCGAGACCTGCTTGCTCTCGCCGGTGCCGGGATCGAAGGGGCTGGCGCCATGGAACTTTTCGGGCGAGTTGACCGCGGCGTGGAGGCCCTTGCCCTTCTTGGTCAGCACGTGGATGAGCACGGGCACGTCGCAGTGCTTGGCGAACTGGAGGTTCTTGACCAGCGCGTCGATGTTGTGGCCGTCAACGGGGCCGAGGTAGCGCAGGCCGAATTTCTCGAACAGCGAGGACTCGACGAAGAAGTCCTTGGTCTCGCGCTTCCACTTCAGGTACACCCGGTTCATCTCGGCGCCGGTGGGGAAGCTCTTGAAGAACGCCTCCACGTCGTGGTGCAGCTTGTTGTAGGTGCGGCTCGTGCTGATGCGGTTGAGGTAGTGCGAGATCGCGCCGACGTTCTTCGCGATGGACCACTCGTTGTCGTTGAGGATGACGATCAGGCGCTTTGTCGACGAGACGATGTTGTTGAGCGCCTCGAGGGTGATGCCGCAGGTGAAGGCGGCGTCGCCGCAGATGGCGACGACGTGCTCGTCGGTGCCGCGCAAGTCGCGGGCCGTGGCCATGCCGAGGGCGGCGGAGAGGGCGGTGCCGGCGTGGCCCGCGCCAAAGGCGTCATGGGGGCTCTCGCGGCGGTAGAGGAAGCCGCTGGCGCCATCGGTCTGCCGGAGCTGGTGGAAAAACGCGCCGCCGCGGCCGGTCAGGAGCTTGTGCACGTAGCCCTGGTGGGCGACATCGAAGACAAACTGGTCCGCCGGACTGTTGAACACCCGGTGCAGCGCGAGGGTCAGCTCGACCACGCCGAGGTTGGGGCCGACGTGGCCGCCGTTGCGGGCGGTGACGGCGATGATCTCGTCGCGGATTTCCTGCGCCAGGAGCGGCAGCTGCTCCGGGGCGAGGGCCTTGAGATCGGCGGGACTGCGAATGCCATCCAGCAGGCGGGAAGATGAGGGAGCGTTGTTCATCAGCGGGACCGGGGGACGGCTCAGGCGGTCCGCTCGGGGTCGAAACTGCCGAAGGTGGCTCCGTCCTTCGACTTCTTGAGCTGTTCGATCTTGAGTTCGGCCTCCTTGAGGCGCGCCTCGCAGGCC
Source organism: Opitutaceae bacterium (assembly GCA_044344065.1). Taxonomy (GTDB): domain Bacteria; phylum Verrucomicrobiota; class Verrucomicrobiia; order Opitutales; family Opitutaceae; genus UBA2377. The sequence continues at coordinate 409 of JBIJDP010000306.1, read as the reverse complement.
TTGAGCAACTTGCTGCCTTCCTCGAACTTCGCGAGCAGGTCGGCCAAAGGCACGTCGCCCGACTCCATCGACTCGACGATATTTTCGAGTTTGGCGAGGGCGGTTTCGAAGGAGAGTTTGGCTTCTTTGGCTTCCACGCAGCCAAGATGGGAGCCGGTCGGTCTATTTCAAACAATCTTTGGACTGGCGGCGAAACGCGTTTTGCATGCACTGGAGAGCATGACTATCGTCCTTTGGGTCACGGCCTTGCTGATGTTGCTCCGTCTGGCCGGTGAGTTGGTGCTGGGTGCCCTCAACCGCGCGGAGGTCCGCCGGCATGCCCTGGCGCCGCCGCCCGCGGCCGCGGCGATCATGGATCCAGCCACCTACGCGAAGTCCGTGAACTACACCCTGGAGAAATCCCGGTTCG
>JBIJDP010000305.1:0-4260 GCA_044344065.1 Opitutaceae bacterium | reverse complement strand
GACATGGATATCAACCAGGCCCGGACAGGCCACCAGGCCGCGGGCCTCGATTTTCCTCGCGCGCTTTTTGTCGGCGGCACTGAGGCTGGCCACCATCCGGCCATCCTTGATGAAGAGGTCGCCGACCGCGTCGCGCTTGGCGGCGGGGTCGATGACGCGGGCTTGGGAAATCCAGAGGCTGGGCATGGGCGTGGAGTCAGGAGGTGGTGATCACGTGGTCCGGCTGGCCGCCGGCGCACAGGTAAAGCGCCGCCATGCGGACGGCGATGCCGTTGGTGACCTGTTGCAGGATGACGCTGCGGGGACCGTCGGCGAGGTCGCTGTCAATCTCGACGCCGCGGTTGATCGGGCCGGGGTGCATGATGATGGCCTTGGGGTTGAGCCACGAGGCGCGGGTCTGGTTGAGCCCGAACATGCTCGTGTACTCGCCGATCGAGGGAAAGTGGCTGCTGGCCTGGCGCTCGTGCTGGATGCGCAGGAGCATGACCACCTCGGCGTCGGCGAGGGCGGACTTCAGGTCGTGCGAGACCTGCACCCCCATGTCGGTGAACCAGTCGGGCACCAGCGTGGAGGGACCCACGAGCGTGACCGCCGCGCCCATCTTGGTGAGGGCGTGGATGTTGGAGCGGGCCACGCGGCTGAAGAGGATGTCGCCGAGGATCACGATCTTGCGGCCGTAGAGCTCGCCGAGGTGCTCCTTCATGGTGAAGGTGTCGAGCAGGCCCTGGGTGGGGTGCTCGTGGGCGCCGTCGCCGGCGTTGATCACCGGGATGTTGAGCACGCGGCTCAGGTAGAGCGGCGAGCCGCTGGCGGCGTGGCGCAGCACGATCATGTCGGCGTTGAGCGCCTGGATGTTCTGCGCGGTGTCGCGGAGCGTTTCGCCCTTGGTGGTGCTCGAGTGCGCGGCGTCGAAGGAGACGACGTCGGCGCTCAGGCGCTTCGCCGCCATCTCGAAGGAGAGGCGGGTGCGCGTGCTGGGCTCGAGGAAGAGGTTGACGACGGTCTTGCCGCGCAGGGCGGGGACCTTCTTGACGCTGCGGCCGAGGATCTGCTTGAAGGCGGCGGCGGTGGCGTGGATCTGGTTGATCTCGGCGAGGGTGAGTTCCTCGAGGGTGAGCAGGTTTTTGCGGTTCCAGGACATCGGAAGGGGCGGATCAGCGTTTGGGCTGCGGGGCGATCCGGACATGGTCGGAGGCGGGATTCTTCCCGTCGATGACAACCACGACCTTCTCGCCGTCGCCAGCCGGGAAAGTGAGCCCCGTGTAACCCGCGGCCACAGGCAGCCGGCGGCCGCCGCGGTCCACGAGGACGGCCAGTTCCACCGTGGCGGGCCGGCCGTGGTCGAAGAGCTCGTCCAGGGCCGCCTTGACGGTGCGGCCGGAGAACAGCACGTCGTCCACGAGCACCACCGTGGCGCCATTCACGTCGCAGGGCAGGAGCGTGGGCTTGAATTCCTTGGGGATCGGGTTGCGCCCGATGTCATCGCGGTGAAAGGAGATGTCCAGCGTCCCGGTCCGCGCGTGCGGGATTTTCCGGGCCAGGCGGTGGGCGAGGGCCACCCCGCCGTTGGCAATGCCCAGGAGGATCAATTTGGCATCCCGGCCGTGCCGGGCGGTAATGGCAGCCGCCATCCGGTCTATGGCGGCATGGATTTCGGCGGAACCGATGGTCTTGGATTTGGCCACGGAAGCTCTTTTTGATCCCGCGGGGTAGTGCGGTAAAGCGGAATCCCGTGCGCACCCGAAAAATTAGCGGCGGTACGCACGATGATGCGTGGCGCTACAGGCAGCGGGACCGGAGTTTTTAACCACGGATAACACGGATATCACGGATGGGACTCTGAGAATGGCCACATAAGGCTCAAAAGGCTCAGGACTATGGCCCATTTCGGATCGACACCATGATTTGTGTGCCATGGCTCGATCCGTGGCATCCGTGTTATCCGTGGTTAAATATTTCGCGTCAGCCTGTAAAAAGTCTTGCCGTCCTAACTGTACTAGTGCAACTAGAACAGTGTGCTGCCCTTTTCCATTGAGCTCAAGCCCGGCCTGCCGATCGCGGAGCAGGTGATCTTCGCCGTGAAGAAGGCGGTGGTCGGCGGGCAGATGAAGCCCGGCCAGCCGTTTCCCTCGGTGCGGATCGTGAGCCAGGAACTGAAGATCAATCCCAACACGGCGCACCGGATCATCGCGGCCCTGGTGGCCGAGGGCGTGCTGATCACGACCCCGGCGGTGGGCAGCGTGGTGGCGGAACAGACGGCTGGCGACCGGCAGGAGCGCGCCAGCCTGCTCGGGGCCGACCTGGAGCAACTGGTGGTCGAGGCGAAGAAACTCGGCCTGACCCTCGACGAGGTGCAGGCCGGCGTGGCGGCGCAATGGAAGAAACTCGGGCGCAAATGACTTTCCACCCCCCATGAACCTCATCGAAACCAACCGGCTGACAAAACGCTACTGGCGCACGACGGCCCTGACCGACCTGGACCTCACGGTGCCGGCCGGCAGTGTGTTCGCCCTGCTCGGGGCCAACGGCGCCGGCAAGACCACGGCCATCAAGGTGCTCATGAACCTCCTGGAGCCGTCCGGCGGCGAGGCCCGGGTCCTTGGCGTCGACTCGCGCCGGCTCGGTGAGCGCGAACGGGCCCAGATCGGCTATGTGTCGGAGAACCAGGTCCTGCCAGCCTGGATGACGGTGCGCCACCTGCTCGACTACTGCCGTCCGTTTTACCCGACCTGGGACCGGGATCTGGAAGCGAGGCTGCAGCAGCAGTTTGACCTGCCGGAGACCCGCAAGCTCCAGCACCTCTCGCGCGGCATGCGCATGAAGGCGGCGCTGCTTTCCTCGCTGGCCTACCGGCCGAAGCTGCTGGTGCTCGACGAGCCTTTCAGCGGACTCGATCCGCTGGCGCGCGACGATTTTGTCCGCGGCGTGCTGGAGGCCTCCGCTCTCGGCGACTGGACAGTGTTTGTTTCCTCGCATGACATCGAGGAAGTCGAGCGGCTGGCGGATCACGTGGCGCTCCTGGAAGCTGGACGACTGCAGTTCAGCGAAACCACCGCATCACTGCTCAGCCGCTGCCGCCGTGTGGAAGTGACGCGGCCCGGGGATTCCCCTCCGCCCGCCTCGCCGCTGCCGGGCTGGCTGGAACTGGAACAAGCGGGCGGACTGGTGCGTTTCATTGATCTGCGCTACGAGCGCGAAGTCACCGAACGGAAATGTCGGGAGCTTTACCCGGATGCGACGGTGACGGCGCATCCGATGACGTTGCGGGAAATTTTCGTCAGTCTCGCCCGCCAAAATCGCCAGCAACCCAAGGGAGTCGCCGCATGAACCTTACATGGCATATCATCAAAAAGGACCTGCGCGCGCTGAGGTGGCCGCTGTTATTGTGGACCTTGCTCATCGTGATGAAGCTGGGCGCGGGCGCCCTGCTGCTCACTGCTGACGGCACCGAAGGCGATTCCTGGATTCTCAGTCTGGATGCGGCGGCCAAGATTCTCGCCGCCCTGGAGGTGCTTAGCTTCATCCTCGTCGCCGCCCTCGTGCAGGAAGACCCGCTGGTGGGGACGACGGCCTTCTGGGTCACGCGACCAATCTCCGGCGGCCGGCTGCTGCGCGCCAAATTGCTGACGATCGTCTGTGCTTCATTGTCTGGCCCCTGCTGGTGACCCTGCCCTGGTGGCTGGCCTGCGGTTATGGCCTGCGCGAGATTGTCGGTGCCGCCGCCGAGACGGCTGCGATCCACCTCGTCGTCGTGCTGGTCGGCTTGCTCTGGGCAACCGTGACCGATGGATTCGGCCGGTTCCTCCTGTGGACACTGGTGACGTTGGTGGCCGTCATGGCGGTGTTCGCCTGGATCGGCGTCCATCTGGCGGGACTGCCGGTCAAACCGGCGGAGGAAGTGGTGTGGACCCGGCTTTTCGTGGTGATTGTGCTCGCCCTGATCGGTCTCGTCGCGGTCGTCGTCAACCAGTTCCGGTCGCGGGATACCGTGCGGTCGTTGGTCATGATCAACGTCGCAATTCTCCTGATGGTCTCCGTCGGATTGTGGTGGCCGTGGTCCCTTGGACTCCAGACGTGGTGGCAGGGCTTCGTCATGCGGCAGTTGGAATCCGACTGGCCGGATTCGGCCCAGCCGCCCGGGTTTGAAATCACCATGCAGCAGGCGGAACTTCTCCGCATGGTCAATTCGAAGCCCGACCGGCCGTTGCAGTTGAGGGTGGATTGCCGCGTGCAGGGCCTGCCTGCCGACCAGGCGCTGAT
>JBIJDP010000304.1:0-4272 GCA_044344065.1 Opitutaceae bacterium | reverse complement strand
GGCAGGGGAGCGGGGCACGACGAAGTAGACGAGATCGCAGTCCATCGCACCGGCGGCGCGGTGCAGGGACTTCAGGCTGATGGCGCCGCGTTCCTCGGCGGACTCGAGATCGGCATAGGCCTGGCGGGTCATGGTGATCTGATCCGCCACGTGCTTCTGACTCAGGCCGAGAGCCGTCCGCATGGTGCGCAGCCAGCCTCGGGTCGGTACTACGGCTATGGCTTGGGCCTGTTTCAGGGTTTCAAGATTCTTTTGGGAGGGTAAGGGAGTGTAATTCTTGGGCTTCATGCATGCCATAGCTTGTAAATTGACGCGAAAAGGCAAGCTATAGCATGACAAGACCAATAGGCAGGCAAAAGCCTGCCTATTGGTATAATTGGGTGTGAGATATTGGACAGAGTCCTCTGCGGCGAAGGGATGGCTTCAACCTGTGGCGTCGCAGCTTGGTGCAACCTGACCATGCTGCGAGGACCAAGGGTCCGCACATTCACAGTCGTGGGCAGCACCCCAGGAATTTGCCGTCACACGTCGACGGTCACGTGCAGGAAGGTGGCGGTGATGGATGTGACGGCCGGGTCCGAACTCCGATTCTGGCGGGTGAACAGCGTCTCCAACTCGTGCTGCAACACGGCGGCGCGTCCGGATTTTTCCGCGGCGGCGAAAGCGTTCATCGTGGGTCCGTAGTAGTGGCGGAACTCGTCCACAAACCCGGCGGGGGTGCCCGGAAACTCGAAGGTGAAGGAGTCGCGCTCGCAGGCGATGCGGTCGCGGGACACGCCGGCGGTGGTGAAACGTTCGACGACGTTCGCCTCTACGCCCCAGAGCATCGGACTGACGAATCCCTCCGGCGGGGGTGGGGTGTAGGCGGAGCTGATTTTGAGGATCTGCGCGACGAGCGTCGGGTCGCCGGGGATCCAGTTGCCCATCACAATCCGGCCGCCGGGCCGGGTGACGCGCACGAGCTCGTTCGCGACCTCCTGCGGCTTGGGGGCGAACATGGCGCCGAAGATCGTGACGACGAGGTCGAACGACCGGTCCGCCAGCGCGTGCAGGTTGGAGGCATCGCCTTCCTCGAACCTCAGGCAGTCGAGGGCGTGCTCCCGGGCGCGGCGGTTGCCGGCGGCGACGAGGTTGCGGGCGATGTCCACGCCGAGGACTTCGGCGCCGCGCTGCGCCGCGGGGAGGGCGGTCGTGCCGTCGCCGCAACCGAGGTCGAGAACCCGGTGGCCGGGGCCGACGCCGAGGCGGGCGATGAGGGCATCACCGCTGCCGCGCATGGTGGCGGCGATGCGGGTGAAGTCGCCCTTTTCCCAGAGGGCCTGGTTAGGGTTGGTGGTGGTGGTGGTGGGGGTGTGGGTGGGTGTGGTGGTTTTCATGTGTGGACCTTCACTCTATCCGCCTCACGGATTGCTATCCACGACACAAAATGTAGTAACGCCCGCATCCCCTCCCACACCACACCCCCGGAAATGAATTTCCGTTACCACCAGTTCTGCCCCCTCGCCAAGGCGGCCGAGGTCCTCGGCGAACGATGGACCATCCTCATCATCCACGAGCTCATGCTGGGCACCCGGCGCTACCGCGACTTCCAGCGCGCCCTTTGCCGCCTGTCACCGTCCCTGCTGACCAAGCGACTCAACCAGCTCGTTGACTACGGCCTGGTCATCCGCACGACTCCCCCGGGTCAGCCGCACCCGGAATACGAACTCGCCCCCGCCGGGCGCGAACTGCGCCCCATCGTCAACGGCCTCGCCCGCTGGGGCATGAAATGGGCCCGCGGCCAGATGCGCGACGACGAGCTCGATGTCCACCTGCTGATGTACGACTACACGCGGATGATCGACACGCGGCACCTGCCGCCGGGCCGGACCGTGCTGGCGTTCGTTTTCGCCGGGCTGCCGAAGTTCGCCCACTGGTGGATTGTCATCAACGGCCCCAAGGAACGCGAACTGTGCGTGCACAATCCCGGCGGCGCTCCCGATCTCCAGGTCCGGACGGATGTCCGCACCCTCACCGAGATCTGGGCCGGCGACACGGAGATCCGCGCCGCCCGCAAGGCCGGCCGCCTGCAACTCACGGGTGATCCCGCGCTCATCCGCACGATGTCCTCCTGGCTGCGTTCGTGCAGCATGGCTCACATCCGGCCCGATCCCAAGTCGTTGCACCTTTGACCCGCCGGACCCGGCGCCGGGATGGCCGCTAAGGTCATGCGCTGACGCGGAGTGTTGTTGTCGCACGATGGCGAATGGCCATGATGCGGAGCCGAGGGTGGGAGTGAGCAAGCTCGCTCCCACCTCCGAACCACCATGAAACATTGCCCGATGTCCGTGCTCGTCGCGGTCGGACTGCTGTTCGCCGCGGGTTGCTCCGAGTGGCAGCATGACGTGACGCTCCAGGGCGTCACCTTCCGCAAGGTCAGGACCGTGTCCGACGGACGCCTGATCGGACAGATTCCGGCCGACACCGTGGTGCGGGGTCGACCCTGCGCGCAGGGCTGGCTACACCTCCATCCCAACGGCGTGCCCGCGGTGTTCGCCGCCACCAGGGAGATTGCGATGGCCCGGTGCACAATTCCCGCACGTACCTGGGTGTTTCAGGACCGGGATGGTGTCGTCACGATCTGCGCATTCCCGCAGGACACCCTGGTGCAGGGCCACCAGTGCCGCGGCTCCGGCGGACCCAAGGGCGTACAGACTTCGTTTTATCCGGACGGCGCGCTCCGACAGTTCTTTCCGGTGAAGCAGACGGTCATTGATGGCGTGCCCTGCGCCACCGGCCTGATCCGCGGGTCGGTCGAGTTGCACGAAAACGGCCGGCTCAAGTCCTGCATGCTCGGGGAAGATCTGGTGCGCGAGGGAATGAAGCTGGGCAAGGGCACCCGGATCGCGCTGACGATGGAGGGGCGGATATTGAAGTGAGGCGGGAGAGTTGACGCGGATTGACCGTCAAGTGATGCGCAGAGATTGCGACCGAGGGCGGTCGCGCTCCCAGGCCTGCCTCGCGCCCCCTTCCTCAGGTTTCAGGTCTCAGGTTTCAGGTTTCTCATCCGGTTTCCCCATTCGTCCGTTGCAGTTGCGACCCGGTTGGCAAACCTTGAGGGCACAACCCACCTCCGCCCATGCCCAAACCCATCTGCTATTCCACCAAGGCTTTTTCCACCAACAACGCGACGACACCGTTGGCCGCGACGACCATCGAGCGCCGCCAGCCTGCGGACACCGACGTTCAGATCAAGATCCTGTACTGCGGCGTCTGTCACTCCGACCTGCACTTCGCGCGCAACGAATGGGGCTTCACGCAATATCCGTGCGTGCCCGGCCATGAGATCGTGGGCCACGTGACCGCCGTGGGCAGTGGCGTGAAGAAGTTCAAGGTGGGCGACACTGTTGGTGTGGGCTGCCTGATGGATTCCTGCCGCACGTGCCCGGATTGCCGTGCGGGCCTGGAGCAATTCTGCACCAGCATGGTGATGACCTACGGCAGCACCGACAAACATCTGGGCGGCCCGACGCTGGGCGGCTACGCGCAGAGCATCGTGGTGACGGAGGACTTCGTGCTCCGGATCCCGGCCAATCTCAATCTCGCCGCCGCGGCGCCGTTGCTGTGCGCGGGCATCACGACCTATTCGCCGCTGCGCCATTGGAAGGTCGGCCCCGGACAGAAGGTCGGCATTGTCGGCCTGGGCGGCCTCGGCCACATGGGCGTCAAGTTCGCCCGCGCCTTCGGGGCCCACGTGGTGCTGTTCACGACTTCGCCGAACAAGACCGCCGACGCCAAGCGCCTCGGCGCGCATGAAGTGGTCGTCTCCAAGGACGAGGCCCAGATGGCGGCGCAGGCCGGCAGCTTTGATCTCATCCTCGATGCCGTGTCGGCAACGCACGACATCAACGCCTACCTCAACCTGCTGAAGCACGACGGCAACCTCGTGCTGGTCGGCGCGCCCGAGAAGCCGCTGCCCGTGGCGGCGTTGCCGCTGATCTTCCGCCGGCGTTCGTTTTCCGGTTCGCTGATCGGCGGCCTGCCCGAGACGCAGGAGATGCTGGATTTCTGCGGAAAGCACAACATCACGAGCGATATCGAGATGATCCGCATGGACCAGATCAATGGCGCCTACGAGCGGATGCTGAAGAGTGATGTGAAGTACCGCTTCGTAATCGATATGGGATCGCTGGCCTGAGATCGGTTATTGGTTAAGGCTTATTGGTTATTGGATATGGCAGGGCGAACCGTCCCGGTGAGCCGTGCTTGATCCCAGGCTCACTGGGACGGTTC
>JBIJDP010000303.1:0-4276 GCA_044344065.1 Opitutaceae bacterium | reverse complement strand
CCCGACCCGGCCGGGCGGACGCGCGTGGCCTACGACATCGCTTTCCTCGCGGCCGTCGGCATCAACGTGGTCGTCGTCCATGGCGGCGGCAAGGCCATCACCAAGGCGATGGAGAACTCCGGGTTGAAGGCGAATTTCATCAACGGCCTGCGCGTGACCGACGAGGCCACCATCGCCGTGGTCAAGCGCACACTCGACGAAATCGTGAACAAGGACGTCTGCGACGCCCTCAGCACCGCCAAGGGCCGCCCCAAGGGCATGCCCGGTGACTCGGTGCTCGTCTGCCAGAAACTCACCAGGGATGACGAGGGCCGCGAAGTGGATCTCGGCTACGTCGGCGACGTCACCGAGGTTAAGGTCAAGCTGATCAAAAAGGAGATCAGCGACGGCTTCGTGCCGATCATTTCCCCGGTGGCCGAGGGTTACGATGGCAAGCCGTACAACGTTAACGCCGATCTCGTCGCGGGCCGCGTGGCCAGCGCCCTGCGTGCGCGGCGTCTGGTCTACATGAGTGATGTGCCCGGCCTGCTGGCCGATGCGTCCGATCCGGCGTCGCTCATTTCCACCCTCAAGATCAGCCAGGTGGACGACCTCAAGCGGAAGGGTGTCATCGACAAGGGCATGCGCCCCAAGGTGCAAAGTGCGATCCGCGCCCTCGAGGAGGGGGTGCAGCGCGTGCACTTCATTGACGGCCGCCTGCCGCACAGCCTCCTGCTCGAGATCTTTACCGATCACGGCATCGGCACGGAGATCGTCCACGGCTGATTCGCCCGAAGGATGGGCTCGCGCGCCAGGTTGCGCCTCTACAGTCTGCCCGTCCGCAACCCGAATCCGCTACCCGCAATCCCATGTCCCAGCCCTCCATCATCCGCACCAGCACGGCCGATCTCTACGATTCGCACGTGCTCAAGAACTATGCCCGTCCCGCGTTGACGCTGGTTCGCGGCCAGGGTTCGCGCGTCTGGGATGACGCCGGCAACAGCTATCTCGACTTCACGTCCGGCATCGCGGTCAGCGCGCTGGGGCATTGTCATCCGCATTGGGTGGCGGCCGTGCAGCGGCAGGCCGCCGAGCTGATTCACGTCAGCAATCTCTTCCGCAATCCCAACCAGGGTGAACTGGCGCGCCGATTGGTGAAATTTGCCGGCCCCGGCCGCGTGTTTTTCTGCAACAGCGGCGCCGAGGCCAACGAGGCGCTGATCAAGCTGGCGCGGTTGCATGGCATGACAAAGGCCGGCGGCGAAGAGGGCAAATGCTACAAGATCATTTGCGCGCAGAGCGCCTTCCACGGCCGCACCTACGGCGGGATGAGCGCGACCCCGCAGGAAAAGATCCAGCACGGCTTCCGCCCGCTGGTGCCGGGCTTTGCCTTTGGCAAACTGAACGACCTCGAATCGTTCGCCACCCTGGTTGACGACCAGACCGCCGCCATCTTTGTCGAAACCATCCAGGGCGAGGGCGGCATCCATGCCTGCACGCCGGAATTCCTGCGCGGGCTGCGGGAACTCTGCAGTCAGCGCAATCTGCTCCTCCTGCTGGATGAAGTGCAATGTGGCATCGGCCGCACCGGCCGGTTTTATGCCTTTGAGCACGCCGGCATCGTGCCGGATGCCATCGGCATGGCCAAGGGTCTCGGCGGTGGCATGCCCATCGGGGCCATGTGGGTACGCGACCGCCATGCGGATCTGTTCCATCCCGGCAACCACGGCACGACCTTCGGCGGCACCCCACTCGCGTGCGCCGCGGCGCTGGCCGTGCTCGACGTGATCGAGCGCGACAACCTGCTCGGGCAAGTCATGACGCTCAGCACCCCCTGGCTCGCCGCGCTGCAGCGTCTGGCGGCGGACTTTCCGGGTCAGCTGTCGGCGGTGCGCGGACTCGGCTACCTGGTCGGACTGCAACTCACCTCCGATCCGGCGCCCTATCTGGCAGCCTTGCGCGAGCAGGGTCTCCTGGTTCCCTCGGCCGGTGGCAACGTCATCCGCCTGCTGCCGCCGCTGACCGCGACCCCGGAGGAGCTCGCACAAGCGTTGGAAATCCTCCGGTCGGTGTTCAAGGCCCGGGCCTGAATTGACCGCGATTTTTCACTCGTGGGAGACCTGGTTTCTCCCTATGCCTGACCGCTCGCATGAAGCATTTTCTCAAGGAGACCGACTTCCGGCTGTCCGAACTGGACGGATTGTTCGCGCTGGCGCACGAATTCAAGGCGCACCGCGGACGTCACGCGGCGCCGCTGGCCGGCCAGACTTGGGCGATGATCTTCTCCAAGTCCTCCACCCGCACCCGGGTGTCCTTTGAGGTCGGCATCCATGAACTGGGTGGCAATCCACTGTTCCTGAACCGCAACGACATCCAGCTGGGGCGGGGCGAGACCATTGCCGACACGGCCCGCGTCCTGTCGCGGTTTGTCCACGGGCTGATCGTGCGCACTTTCGACCATGCCGAGGTCCAGCAGCTGGCGGACATGGGCACGATCCCGGTGATCAATGCGCTGACGGACCTACTGCATCCCTGCCAGATCTATGCCGATGCCTTCACCCTCGCCGAGCGGTGGGGGCGGGGCGGCAACCTCGTCGGCTCGCTGCGCGGCCGCAAGATCGCCTTCGTCGGCGACCGCGGCTGCAATGTGGCCAATTCCTGGATTCTCGGGGCCAATCTCCTCGGCATGAAGATCTCGCTGGCCGGCCCGGCCGGGTTCGATGCCGCGCCCGAATTCAACCAGTTGCTGACCGCGGAGGGGTACGCCAACGGATATCAGTTCACGACCGATCCCTACGAGGCTGTGCGCGATGCGGACGTGGTGTACACCGATGTCTGGGTCAGCATGGGCAAGGAGGAGGAAACCGCCGAGCGCATCCGCGTGATGTCACCCTTCACGGTGAATGCGGCACTCATGGCGGCGGCCAAGCCGGATGCCCTTTTCATGCACTGTCTCCCGGCGCACGCCGGTCAGGAAGTGACGCAGGAGGTGCTGGACAGCCCACGCTCCATCATTTTTGACCAGGCGGAAAACCGCCTGCACATGCAAAAGGCCGTCATGGCCCAGCTCGCGCAGCCCGCCGGCACCTGAGTCGCCGTTCTACTCCAAGGTAAAGGTCACGCGGTTGAAACTGACCTTGCGGAACTGGCCCGTGTCCAGGTCACCGTCGTCAATCTGGGCGTCAATTTCCGACAGCTGCGCGTCCGTCACCGTGTAACTCGTCACGGAAATCCCCGCGGCGACCCCGGACATGTTGCGGTCCCAGTTCCAGCGTCCACCCAGCACGGTCCGGGCCCGCCAGTTGCCGGCGTTGAATGAGCCGGACATGCCGGCGGGAACCACCCCGGATCCGGCATTGGCCGGCCAGGTCCCGGTTTCCGCGACCTGAATTTCGAAGGCCTGGGCAAAGGTCCGGAGGTCACTGATAAAACGGCTGTTTTGCGACGCCCGCTGCAGGCGCTGGAAGGCCGGGATCGCGATCGAGGCCAGGAGCCCGATGATCACCACCACAACCATGATCTCCACCAGCGTGAAACCAGGGTTCCGGAGCGGAGGGGACTTGAGACGGACGGGGTGCATCGATCTGCCGGCAAGAGAAGCAGAACCGGTCAGAGGTGCAATCCCGCAAAGGTCAATTGGCCGTAAATCCCCGATTTTTACTTTGCGCGCCCCGGGTGATTCTTGAAACTGACCTTCCTACCATGAAGATCGTGCTCGCCTATTCCGGAGGCCTCGACACCTCCGTCATCCTCAAGTGGCTCCGCGAAACTTACGACGCGGAGATTGTCACCTTCGCCGCCGACATCGGCCAGGAGGAGGAGTTGAAAGGCCTCCCGCAGAAGGCGCGCGCCACCGGCGCCTCCAAACATTACACGCTCGATCTCGTCGAGGAATTCGCCCGCGACTTCATTTACCCAATGATCCGGGCCAACGCGGTTTACGAGGGCCAGTACTACCTCGGCACCTCGATTGCGCGTCCGCTTATCGCGAAGGCGCAGGTGGACATCGCGCGGAAGGAAAAGGCCGACACCGTCGCGCATGGCGCCACGGGCAAGGGCAACGACCAGTGCCGCTTTGAACTCACCTACATGGCGCTCAATCCGCGTCTCGCGATCCTGGCGCCGTGGAAAGTCGACAAGTTCCGCGAACAGTTCCCCGGCCGCGCCGAGATGATCGCCTACTGTCAGGCCCATCGCATCCCGGTCGAGGCTTCGCTCAAGAAGCCGTATTCGATGGACCGCAACCTCCTGCATATTTCCTATGAGGCCGGCATTTTGGAGGATCCGTGGTTCGATC
>JBIJDP010000302.1:0-4288 GCA_044344065.1 Opitutaceae bacterium | reverse complement strand
ATCCCAGCGACAGAAAGGAAGTTTGGTGGCTCATGGTTCCTCTCTTACACTGCTGTGCTTGTTCGGTTCCAAATTTGCACCGAGTTTTTCAGAGGCTCCTTAAACGTTAAGCGTTGAGCGTTTTGGCCGAAAACCACTCGCTCACGCTCGTAGCTACGGCCCGCTCACCGCTTCGTCCACAGGCGCAGTGAGCTGAGGAGGAAATTCTCAAGGGCGGCGGATTCGTTGAGGTTCACCCGCAGCAGACCCACGTCGTGCTCGAGTTGATGCACCGCGCCGACGAGGGCGTTGCGGATTGTCGTGTCGCCGGCCTTGAGCCGGGGCAGGGCGAATTCGCGCGTGGCGCGCTCCAGCTCGGCGAAGATCCGGGAGCGCAACCCGTTCGCGAGGCCGGTCTCGATGGCGACCTGCTCGTCCTCCTCGATGTCCGCCGGCAGCTTCGTCTTCTCCAACGCCCAGGCCTCGGCCGTGGCCGCCTCGAGGAGGGCGTTGAAGCGGGCGACGAGTCCGTAGACGCTGAAAATATGGTCGGCGACGATGCGCTTGTCGCCCACGCCCTCGATCAGCCGGCCGAGCCAGTCGCGGTAGTCGGCCAGCCAGGCCTTGAGACCCGGCTGCTCGAGCGGGACCGCGGCCGTGGGAAAGCGAAAATGCAGGACACGGCTGCGGATCGTCGGCAGCAGCACGTAAGGCCGGGTGGTGAGGAGCAGGAGCGTGGTGTGGGCCGGCGGTTCCTCCAGGGTCTTGAGAAAGATGTTGGCTGCCGTGAGGTTCATCCGGTCCACCTCGTGCAGGATGGCGACCTTGCGGGAGGCGACGCTGGCGGAAACCTGCACCTTCGAGATGAGGTCGCGGGTGGCTTCGGCCCCGATCTGGCGCATTTTCCCGGTCGGGCGGAGATTGAAGCAGTCCGGATGCTGTGCCGGCGCGTACTGCGCCCTGGCGCCGGGCGGATTGAGCAGTCGGTCGGCGATCGCGTGGGCGATCAGGACGAGGGTGGGGAGGTCGTCGCCGTGAAGGAGCAGGCTGTGCGAGAGTCGCTGACGGGTGATCGCGCTCTCAATGACGGTCACGGCCGGGGTGCCGACGAGGGCGGACGGCCATTCAACGCGCTCGGTCATGGCACCCTCAGCCGAGGCGGATCTTCACGTGTTCCCAGATGGTTTGGGCAATCGCGGCCGTCGTATGCGTGCCATCCACCAGAATCACGCGGTCGGGCATGTTCTTGGCGAGGAGCAGGTAGCCTTCCCGGACCTTTTTGTAGAAATCCACGTTTTCGCGCTCCATGCGGTCGGGCAGGTCGGTGACGCGCTGCTTCAAGCGCTGGAGGCTGATCTCCGTGGGCACGTCGATCACGACGGTGACATCGGGCATGACGTTGCCGACGGCAAAGCGGTTGATCTGGTTCACCGGATCGGGCGCGAGGTTGCGGGCGATGCCCTGGTAGACAGTCGAGGAGTCAAGGAAGCGGTCGGTCAGCACGTACTTGCCGGCGAGCAGGGCGGGGGCGATGACCTCGCGCACGAGCTGGGCGCGGGCGGCCGTGAAGAGCAGCAGCTCCGTCTCGGCGCACATCTCGTCGCCCTTGGAGTTGTGCACGATGATGTTGCGGATCTGCTCCCCGATCTCCGTCCCACCGGGCTCACGCGTGGTGACCACGTCGCGTCCCGCCTTCTGTAGGTGGGCGGCCAGGAGGGTGATCTGGGTGGATTTGCCGCTGCCCTCCGAGCCTTCGAAGGAGATCAGGCGGCCGGTGGGTTTCTGGTGGAGAGGCATGACGAAAAGATAGCGGGCTTATTTCCAGTTGGCGAGGAAGGTTTCCAAGTCCCCGGCCGTAGGACTTTTCGCCGTGCGCACATAGTGTCCACTCGTGCAGACGCCGGCCGTGAGGCAGCTCGTGGGATCGAGGCCAATGAGTTGGGCCGCACTGAAACCGGCATTGAAATGGTCGCCGGCCCCGGTGGTGATGAGCGGTTGGGCCACGTAGGGGCCGGGCACCCAGGCGGTGCCTTCGCGCGTGGCGCAGGCGGCGGATTCCTTGGGGTGGATGACCACCGTGGTCAGATCGAGCCGGGTGCGGATTTTGTCGGCCATCGCACGCAGGCCGGACTCGGTCTCGGTTTCCACACCGAAGCCGAGGACGGTGAACACCTGCTGGGCTTCCTTGAGGTTCAGACCGAGGGTGACGCGGCCGAACTGCTCGAATTTCGCGATGGTTTCGAGTGCATAGACCAGGTCCGCCGCGGAGCGCTTCTCCGGGTCGGCCAGATCGAAGAAGAAGATGCGACCCGGTTTGACGGGAACCTGCGGCAGGACGTGCTGGACGAGGTCCACGAGCACGGCGGTGAGATTCGGGATCATGGTCCAGTTGACCACCGCGATGAGGTCGGCGTCACCGAGGGCGGCGCGGTACTTGTCCGCGCCCATGACGGTGGCGATCTTTTCCGGGGTGATCTCGTCGAGGCTGCGCATCATGCCCAGCATCAGCTTGCCATCGGTGAACTCGACCGCGGTGGTGACGGCGGGATCGCAGAGCGAGACCACCTCGGCCCTGGCTGCCATGTCGGCGAAGACCGGATGGATGGACGACTTGCCGAGGGCGCCGATGTAGGTGACGCCCGGGCCCTGGGCGAGCAGGGCGTTGGCCATGATGGGGCCGTTGCCGCCGAGTTTGTCCATGCGGGGGTAGAACTCGAGATTGGTGCTCTTCCCCGCGGCGGCCGAGATGCGCTGGCCAAACTCGGCGATGGTCGCGATGGGCGTGAAATTGTCGCCCTGGCCGGCGCGCAGGGCGACCGGCGTCACGATCGTGTCCACGAAGCCGTCGAAGCCCACGAGGGCATGCTTGCCGCCCCGGTGGGAGCGGTGTTCGCGCAATTGCTGCAGGGTGCGGGTCTTGAAATCCATGGGAAAGGGCGACCAGCGAAAATTCAAGCCGCGGGGCCCGCAAACAGAATCGCGTGCAATTGGCGGCATTTTCCGTTGAACGCGTTTAGTAAACCCTCCAACTCTCATGCTCATGCCCATGATCGCGCTGCCCGCCGCTCCGGTTCTCGCCACCGTCAACATCATTCAGGTTTACCTGCAATGCGACCTGGTCGGCCAGGTCATCACCGTCAGTCTCGCCGTGTTCAGCCTCATCGCCTGGACGATCATGTTCGGAAAGTACTTTGAGCTGAAACGCCTGCGCGAACTCAACTACGCCTTCGAGAGCCACCTGCGCGACCAGCGCTCGGTGCTCGACCTGCCCGAGTCGTACCGCAGCCGCCGCAGCATCCCGTACGCCGATCTTTTCGCCGACGCCATCGAGAGCTACTGGCGCGCCACGGCCATCGCCAAGGAACGCGGCGTGGTGGACAACCGCTCGCGCCTTGAGCAGTCCGAGAACGCCCTGCAGCGCGCCCTCGCGCGCCAGACGCTGCGCTACGAGGCGAGCATGATCTTTCTCGCGAGCATCGTGACCGGAGCGCCCTTCATGGGCCTCCTCGGCACGGTGTGGGGCGTCATGGAGGCCTTCGGCGCCGTTTCGCACCAGCAGACCGCCACCATCCAGACCCTCGCGCCGGGCGTCTCCGCCGCGCTCCTCACCACCATCGCCGGCCTGCTGGTCGCGATTCCCTCGCTGTTCGGCTACAATTTCATCCTCAACACGACCAAGAACCTGATCACCGAACTCGAAAACTACGCCAGCGCGCTCGCCGACCGCATGGAGCTGGAAAGCAAGTGATCTCTTATTGGTTAATGGTTATTGCTTATTGGTTATGTCGGAAATGAGCCCAGTTCAGATGACGCCTGAGTTGCTGGAAGGGCGATTGGTCACCTTTGCCGTGCGCATTGTGCGGTTGAGCACGCGTTTGGGCACTTCGTTGTCTGAGCGACATGTCGCCGATCAGGTACTGCGCTCCGGGACGTCGCCGGCCCCGCATTATGCCGAGGCAAGGTCGGCCGAAAGCCGGGCGGACTTCATCCACAAGCTGCGGATCGCAGTGAAAGAATTAAACGAGACCTCGATTTGGCTGCGAATCATCGCCGAAGGGGAAATGCTCAAGCCGGAACTCCTGAACGGATTGTTGTCAGAGTGCGATGAACTGAAGCGCATCCTGGGCGCCGCCATTCGCACCGCCCGGCTGCGCGCAATGGGAGCAAGTCAGACCAATAAGCGCTAACAATTAAGCCATAACCCATAACCAATTCCCATGGCTCGTACCTTCCGCCGCCGCCACGTCCAGCATCCGATCTCGGAGCTGAACTTCACGAACCTCATCGACGTGGCGTTCACGCTCCTGAT
>JBIJDP010000301.1:0-4289 GCA_044344065.1 Opitutaceae bacterium | reverse complement strand
CCCGCCCTCGGACCGGCCGGTGCACTGGTGTATTACGCCACGGAAAATCTCTGCGCCAAACCCGAGAACCTGCGCAGCCTGCAGGAATACCGCAGCTCCGGCACCCTCCTCCTCGACCCGGCCACGCTGCGCAACCTGGAGATCTTTGCCTCGGTCCGCGGTGGTCGCGAAGGTTCGCTGCTCAACGCCATCAGCCGCACCACCACATCCGCCGGTGCCCGCCTGCTGGAGCGCTGGCTCGCGGCGCCGACCCTGGACCTGGCGGAAATTAACCGCCGACAGGCGCTGGTCGGCGAACTGATCGCCGCCCCGACCCGGCTGGGCGCTCTGCGCGAACTGCTCGCCAATGTCCGCGACATCCCGCGCATCCTCGGCCGCCTCCAGAACCGGCTTCGCAATCCACGGGAACTCGGCGGTGTCCGCGACACGCTCGCGCAGCTGCCCGCCCTGCGCGCCGAAGTGACGGCCGCGGGCGGCAGCCTCGCCACCGGCTACCTGGCGCGCCTGGCGGAACTGCCGTCGTTGCGCGACCTGCTCACGCGCGCCCTCGCCGACGAACTCCCGGCCGACCTCGCGGAGGGGAATTACATCCGCGCCGGCCACGACGCGGAACTCGACCGGCTGCGTTCACTGACGACCGACAACCGGACCTGGCTCTCCGACCTCGAACGCGCCGAGCAGGAACGCACCGGCATCCGCAGCCTCAAGGTCAGGTTCACGAACAATTTCGGCTATTACATCGAGATCACCAAGGCCAACCTGCACCTCGTGCCCGCCGACTACATCCGGCGCCAGACCACCGTGGGCGGCGAGCGCTACGTCACCGAGGAGCTCCGCAAGAAGGAAAAGGAAATCTTCTCCGCCGAGGAGAACGCCCTCGCCCGCGAACTCGAGCTCTTCAACCAACTGATCGCGACCGTGCTCGACGATTCCCTCGCCCTCGCCCGCACCGCCGAGGCCCTGGCCGAGCTCGATGTGCTGACCGGCTGGGCCCTGCTCGCCCGTGAGTGGGACTACTGCCGGCCCGTGCTCGATGACGGCGATACCCTGGAGATCACCGATGGCCGGCACCCCGTCGTTGAACAGATGCTCAAGCTCCCCGAGGCCGTGGCCCGCGGCACGAACCAGGCTTTCGTGCCCAATGACACGCGGCTCGCGTGCGACGATGCCCAACTCGCCCTCATCACCGGCCCGAACATGGCGGGCAAATCCACCTACATCCGGCAGGTCGCCCTCATCACCCTCCTCGCGCAGGTCGGTTGCTGGGTCCCGGCACGCGCCTGCCGCATCGGACTCGTGGACCGCATCTTTTCCCGCGTGGGCGCCAGCGACGATCTCGCCCGGGGCAACTCGACCTTCATGGTTGAGATGAACGAAACGGCCAACATTCTCAACAACGCCACCGACCGCTCGCTCATCATCCTCGACGAGATCGGCCGCGGCACCTCCACCTACGACGGGCTGAGCATCGCGTGGGCGGTGGTCGAGCATCTGCACCGCGATCCGTCACACGGACCGCGCACACTCTTCGCCACCCATTACCAGGAGCTCACGCAGTTGGAGAAACATCTGCCGCGGCTGCGCAACTTCTCCGTCGCCGTGAAGGAATGGAACGACGACATCGTCTTCGTCCGCCGCGTCGTCCCCGGACCCGCCGACCGGAGCTACGGCATCCAGGTCGCGCGTCTCGCCGGGCTGCCAATCAGCGTCATCGACCGCGCCAAGACCATCCTCGTCCGTCTCGAGTCCGACGACAGCAGCGTCACCCTCCCTACCCCCACACCGACGGCCCGGCCGAAAAAGAAGATCACGGTCGAGCCGGCGGATGATTCACAGTTGAATCTGCTGTAGAGCCGCGGCGCAGGAATGCCCTGACACCAATTGGTTTGCTTGGGTGCGGCATCTCTCGCTGCCGAGACTTTCCGAATGCTTGCCCGCGGATTACGCGGATATTCGTGGATAATACCTCCGTCATCCGCGTCGAACCGCGGGATCCGCGGGAAGGAATGTCTTCAGGGCGTTTAGCCGCCGCTGCCTCCTTGATCATGACAGGCGTCTCACGCCGTTTTGTCGTCACCGGATGGATGACTTTTTCCATCGTGGCTACACGTGGCCCATCGTGGACTCATTAGGCCATAACTTTAGTTTATTCCTGCTATTCAGCAGTATGTGCGAGTAATCTCGCATATTACGGTGAAGCTGAATCGCATAAGGTAGGGCAGGACTTTGACCTGCCTTATTGACGTTTCATCTGCAGGGAATCGTGCCCATGGCAGGTCGGACACCTGCCCTGCTTCAAGGCCCCAGGTTCACGCGATTCATCAGGAATTTCCCGCGTCATGCTTCATTTTCCACAACTGCTTCGCCTGCCGGATGGTCTTCGCCAGCACTTCGGGTGTGAGTGCCTGTTTCGGGTCATCACCGATGCCATGGGACGGATTGATGTGGGTCTCGATGCACAGGCCGTCGGCGCCATAGGCCACGGCCGCGAGGGCGCAGGCCGGCACATAGGAGGCCTTGCCCACGGAATGCGACGGATCCACGACCACCGCGGCCCAGGTCTTCTCCTTCAGCAGCGGTGTGATGCTCTCATCGGGATGGTTCCGGTAGCCGTCGAGTGTCGGCGTGGTGCCGCGCGGACAAAGGATGATGTTCGGGTTGCCAAAGGCGGCGATGTATTCGGCGGCGGAGATGAACTCGTTGATCGCCCCCATGTGGATGCTGCGCTTGAGCAGGACCGCGCGGTCGGTGTGGCCGCCCAGGGCGCGGCCGATGGCGCGGAGCAGCGAGTAATTGAGCGCGTTGCGGGCGCCGACCTGCAACAGGGTCACGCCGGCATCGAGGGCGAGCTTGATGTGCTCCTCCTCCATGACCTCGGTGTCCACGGGCAAACCCGTGCGGCGCGAGGCCTCCATCAGGATGTCGAGTGACTTGGTGTCGCCTTGGAAGGTGTAGGGATTGCTGCGCGGCTTCCACACGCCGCCGCGCAGGACATGGGCCCCGGCCTCCTTTACGGCCTGGGCGGTCTCGTAGAAGTAATGGGGATTCTTGGGATCGATGGTGCACTGGCCGGCGATCACGAAGAGCTCCCGGCCGAGGGTCACGCCGCCCAGCGCAAGGTGGCCCTTGGCCAGGTCGGACCTGAGATCCATCAGCTTGAAGGGCGACTGGATGCGGTCGATGCGGTCGATGTAGTCCAGGCCCTCGAGCCGGTTGATCATCAACTCGTCGCGCTCGTCGCCGACGATGGCGTAGATCGTGCGGACCGCGCCGATGATGGGCTGGATCTTGCAGCCAAACTCCGCGACGATGGCGGTGACTTCGGCGAGTTGTTCGGTGGTGAGACGGTTGCTCTTGGGGAGGATCATGGCGTGGCTGGTTTGAGATTAATGGAAAAGCCGCCTGGGTCGGGCGGCTTGAGGGCGAAAAGAGGGACTCGGGATTCGCGTCAGCCGCCGTGGTTTTTCCGGGTAAAATAAAACCCGAAAGCGAAGCTGAAAAAATAGGCGGCGGAGAAAATCACGGGGTCATTGCTGCGCCGGGGGGCGCGGCTTGTCAACCCCGCGGCTCGATTGCAGCACCTCGAGGAACTCCGCGGGCAGCGTCGACTTGGCCGCAAAGTGCCACTTGCGGCCGGCGAACTCATAGTCGAACTGAGTCTCGAGCGAATGCAAAAAAAGCCGCTTGTGGCCGGTGGCCCTGGCAAATTCGCGATTGCGGGCGAAGTCCCCGTAAGTCTGGTCGCCGATGATCGGCAGGTGACGCTTGGCGCTTTGCACGCGCAACTGGTGGCTGCGGCCGGTCAGGGGCTCGAGTTTGACCAGGGTGCGGTTCTTCCCTCCGCCGATGCCGCAGCGCAGGACCGTCATGCGGCTCTCGGCCGGGATGTGACCCGAGCCCGAAGTGCGGATTTGACCGCCGCGCTTTTGCACCGCCAGCAAGTCGCGCCAGACTTGGATCGGGGCCGGCGGCTGGCCGAAGACGACGGCATTGTAGACCTTCTGCACGCGCTTGTGCCGGAAATGCAGGCGCACCGCGTCTGCCAGGGCCTCGTCGGCGCTGACGAGAATCACGCCCGAAGTCGAGGAATCCAGCCGGTTCAGCAGCCAGAGCCGGACCGGGCCGCCGGCGGCGTCCCATTCGTAAAATTCGCCCTCGGGCTGATAGCGGGTGTTGAGCAGGGACTTGGGCTCGTCGCCGGCCGCATTGGGATGAGAAAGGGTGCCGGCGGGTTTCACGAGCGCCGCCAGGCCGTTGGAGTCGTGCGTGAGCACGGTCACATCGCGGCC